>JAJZRM010000308.1 GCA_021802685.1 Deltaproteobacteria bacterium
CGCGTCCGCCCCCGCCCGGCGGGCGGCGAGGACCTGCGGCAGCTCGGGATCGATGAACAGGCTGACGAGGATGCCGGCGTTCCGCAAGCGAGCCACCGTCCGCGGGAGGGAATCGGCCTGCGAAAGGACGTCCAGGCCCTCTTCGGTGGTGATCTCTTCCCGTTTTTCCGGCACCAGCGTGGAGGAGTACGGTTTCAGGTTCCGGGCGATGAGGACCATCTCCTCCGTGGCCGCCATTTCCAGGTTGATCCGCGTGGTCACGACCTCCGAAAGCACCGCGAGGTCCCGGTCCTGGATGTGCCGCCGGTCTTCCCGGAGATGCACCGTGATCCCGTCCGCCCCGGAAAGCTCGGCCACCGCCGCCGCCGCCGCCGGCTCGGGGACCCGCCCCCGCCGGGCCTGCCGCAGCGTCGCCACGTGGTCGATATTTACGCCGAGCCGCTTCCCCATCGCCTTATCGCCCTTCCTCCCTCGCCTTCTCGGCGAGGGTCTTGACGATCTCCTCGACCTCCGCGCGGTTCTCCCCTTCCGCCATGATGCGCAGCAGCGGCTCCGTGCCGCTGTACCGGACGACGACCCGGCCGCGGCCGTGGAGCAACCGCTCGAATTCCCCGCGGGATTTCTGGAATTCCCTCATCGACTCCAGGGGGACCCGCTGCTTCATCCGGACGTTGAGCAGCATCTGGGGGAAGGAAACCAGGTCGGTGCCCAGCTCGGACGCCTTCTTCCCGCTCTCCACCATCACGGCGAGCAGTTGCAGGGCCGCGAGCACGCCGTCGCCCGTGGTGGCATGGTCGAGGAAGATCAGGTGCCCCGACTGTTCCCCGCCGAAGTTGTACCCGCCGGCCCGCATCGCTTCGACCACGTACCGGTCCCCCACCGGCGCCCGGACCATCTTGATCTTCCGCTCCTTCAGGAAAAGCTCAAGCCCTATGTTGCTCATCACGGTGGTCACCACCGTGCTCCGGGCCAGCTTCTTCTTCCGGGAGAGCGCCTCCGAACAGATGGCCATGATCCGGTCGCCGTCGAGCACTTCCCCCTGCTGGTCGACCAGGATGACGCGGTCGGCGTCGCCGTCCAGGGAAATCCCCAGGTCCGCGCGGGACTCCTTCACCATCGAAGAGACGACCTCGGGGTACAGGGAACCGCACTGTTCGTTGATGTTCAGCCCGTTCGGCGACACGCCGATCGTAATGACTTCGGCTCCCAGTTCCGAGAACACCTGGGGAGCGATCCGGTACGCCGCCCCGTTGGCGCAGTCCACGACGATCCGCATCCCGTCGAGGGACAGGCGGGCGGGAAAGGTGTTCTTCAGGTAGACGATGTACCGGCCCGTCGCGTCGTCGATCCGGTGCGCCCGGCCGATCTCGGGCGAGGGAGGGCGGTTCTCCCTCAGGTGCTCCCCGGACATCAGCCCCTCGATGCTGGCCTCCACCTCGTCCGGCAGCTTGAAGCCGTCCCGGCCGAAGAACTTGATTCCGTTGTCCTGGTACGGGTTGTGGGAAGCGGAGATCACCACCCCCGCGTCGGCGCGCATCGAGTGGGTGAGAAACGCGATTCCGGGTGTGGGCATCGGGCCGACGAGCAGCACATCGCCGCCCATCGCGCAGATCCCGGCGGAAAGGGCCGTTTCGAACATGTAGCCGGAGAGCCGGGTGTCTTTCCCGATGACGATCTTGTGCCGGCCGCCGCCCTTGTCCCGGAAGGTGTGGGCCGCGGCCTGCCCGAGGGCGATGGCGGTCTCCACCGTCATCGGGTCGGTGTTGGCGACCCCTCGCACGCCGTCGGTTCCGAAGATCTTCCTGGACAAGGGGGGCCTCCTACTTGCGGAACAGGATCTTCACCCGGACGATCGGATTCCCGGTGATTTTAGCATGCGGCTCGCGCAAATCCAGCCGCGCGACCGTCGAGAACGTGTCCGCGTCGGCCTCGGGGATGACTTCCTCGGTGTACACGACCGGCATCCTCGAAAACTCCGCCGGGAGAGCCTCCACCTCGACCGCCGGCGGATCGATCTCGACCCTGAGGATCCGGCGCCGGACCGCGTTCCCGGCCTTCATCCTCAAGGAAACGGGGAGTACGCGGCGTTCCGTGCGTTCGAGAACCACGTCGACGAATTGGGGGAAGATCCACTGCACCCGGATGCCCGGCGGAACCGTTACCGTCCGCGCCTCGAGTTTCACGGATTGCCGTCCGGGCCGGCCGGCGGAGAGGTCCAGCGCCACGGAAACGTCGGACGGCTTGAACCCGGCGAGGAGGGAAGAGGGGCCTTCCAGCCGCACCTCCACCTGCCGTTCCACCTTGTTCGTCAACGCCATTTCCCTGGGGAGGTTGCGGATTTCCAGGGGGACGTTGAAGCCGACGAGAACCTTGCTTTCCCCCGCCACGAACCACCACGTGGAAACCGCCAGCGCCAGGGCGAGGATCTTCAGTCCCAGGTTGCGGCGCGCGAAACGCACGGGGAACTTCAGGAGGTCAGCGGGGTTCATCCAGGCCCTCCTCCCCGCCCAGCAGGCGCCGCAACATGTCGCGAAGGTCTTCCGGCGTGTTCGCCCGCCGCACCTCCCGGTTGCTGAAGACCGTGACGTTCCCGGTTTCCTCGGAAACCACCACGCACACCGCGTCGGTCTCCGATGCGACGCCGAAGGCGGCCCGGTGCCGCGTCCCCATGCCCTGCGTCTCCTTCGACTCGGGAGGGATGGGGAGGATGATCCCCGCCGCGGCGATCCGGTTCTCCCGCAGGACCACCGCGCCGTCGTGGATCGGGGAACTCGACGAGAAGATCGCCTCGATCAGCTCGTGGGAGAAGTGGGCGTCCAGCTTCTTCCCGTGCTCGATGAACTCCTCCAGCCCGATCTCCCGGACGAGGAGCAGGATGGCCCCGGTGCGGCTCCGCGCCAGCAGGAAGGCGCACCGCGCCAGCTCCTCGATCACTTCCTTCGCCGGCGCCGGATGGCGTCCCCCCAGGATCCTCCATTGCCCGATCTTCGCCAGGGCGCGCCGGATCTCGCTCTGGAAGACGACCACGAGGACGACGAGGAGGTTTCCCAGGAAATTTCCGACCAGCCACTGGAACGTGACCATGCCGAACTTCCTGGAAACGACGTAGAGGATCATAAGGACCAACAGGCCGAAGAGCATCTGGACGGCCCGCGTCCCCCGGATGAACAGGAGCACCCAGTAGAAGATAAAGGAAACCAGCAGGATATCGAGAACGTCCACGGCCCGGATGGAAAGGAGCCCGTCGATCACTCTCCCGCCCCCCGGATCGCCGCCGCCACCTGGACCACTTCCCGCATCTCCTTCACGTCGTGGACGCGCAGCACGTGCGCCCCGTTCATCACGGCCGCCGCGACCGACGCCGCGGTTCCGAAGATCCGTTCGCCGGCGGGAGCCCCCGTCAGCGTCCCGATAAACGCCTTTCGAGAGGATCCGAACACGATCGGCCGATCGAGAACCCGCAATTTCCCCAAGTGGCGGTGCAAGGCCAGGTTGTCCTCGAGCCGCTTTCCGAATCCGATCCCCGGATCGACGAGGATCCGTTCCCGGTCCACCCCTGCGAACACCGCCCGCTCCACCTTTTCCGAGAGTTCCGCGAGCAGCTCGTCGAACAGGGAGTCATAATGGGGCCGGACCTGCATCGTCGCCGGAACGCCTCTCCGGTGCATGAGGACCACGGCGCATCCTCCGTCCCGGACGACCCCCGCCATCTCCGGATCGTCCCCGAGGGCGCTCGTATCGTTGACGATCCCCGCCCCCGCCCGGATCGCCTCCCGCGCCACCGCCGATTTCGTCGTGTCGATCGAGATCACCGCGTTCGTCTTCGCGGAAAGGTTCCGGAGCACGGGAAGGACGCGCCGGAGCTCCTCTTCCGCGGAAACCGGTTCCGATCCCGGCCGGGTGGATTCGCCTCCCACATCGATGATCGCCGCGCCCTCCGCGGCCATTTCCAGGCCGCGTTCCACCGCTTCGCCGGGGGAACGGTACGCGCCTCCGTCCGAAAAGGAATCCGGCGTCACGTTCA
>JAJZRM010000309.1 GCA_021802685.1 Deltaproteobacteria bacterium
CTCTCCGTCGACGTGGAAGAGGGGCTTCCCCACGTGTTCGCCGACGCCCCGCAGATGAAGCAGGTCGTGACGGGGCTGTGCCTGAACGCCGCGGAAGCGATGCCGGAGGGCGGGCGGATCTCGGTGCGCGCGCGGCGCGAGACGGGCGGGGGCCGGATCGTCCTCGAAGTGTCCGACAGCGGCCCCGGGATCGACGAGGAGACGATGCCGCGGATCTTCGAACCGTTCTTCTCGACGAAGAGCGCAGGGCGGGGGATGGGGCTGGCGGCGATCCGCGGAATCGTGGAAAACCACGACGGCGAGATCCGTGCCGCCTCGCGGCCGGGAGAGGGGGCGACCTTCACGGTCCTGCTCCCGGCGAGCGTGGAGCGGCGCAGGTCGGTGCGGCCGGCCGCGATCGGCGCCGGTCCCGGCACCGGGAAGATCCTGCTGGCGGACGACGAACCGGATGTGCGCACCGTGGTGCGCGCCATGCTCGAATCCCTCGGGTACACGGTGTTGGAGGCGGGGGACGGCCGGGAGGCGGTGGAGCTGTTCCGGCAGCGCCATGCGGAGATCGACCTCGTGCTCCTGGACCTCGTGATGCCCCGCCTGTCGGGGGAAGGGGCCTTCGCGGAGATGCGCCGGATCGCGCCGGGAGTGCGCGCCATCCTGGCCAGCGGGTACGACGAGTCCGGCAGGATCGACGGGATCGTCGCGTCGGGGTTCGGCGGTTTCCTGCGGAAGCCGTTCCGGCGGCAGGATCTCGTCGACAAGATCGGCGAGACGATCGGCGCCCCGGGCGGTCCCCGGGGAGGATCCGGATGATTTTCCGGCGGATCCTTCCGCTGCTCCTCTCCGCGGCCTTTTTCATCGGCTGTTCCCCGCGGGGGTACGTGGTGTCCCGGGTGGCGGACGCGGCGTCTTCCGGGGGGGACGCCTTCGCGCGGGACGACGATCCCGAACTGGTGCGCGACGCGGTCCCCTTCGCCCTGAAGGCGATGGAATCCCTCCTGGCGGAGCGCCCGGACCACAAGGGATTGCTTGCGGCCCTCGCGAAGGGGTTCACCCAGTACGCGGTCGCGTTCGTCCTCCAGGACGCGGAGGAAGCGGCGGACCCCGCGTTGCGCGGCGAAGGCGTCGACCGCGCCCGCCGGTTGCTGCTTCGCGCGAAGGGGTACGGCCTGCGGGGACTTTCGGCCGGCAGGGACGGGTTCGCCGCGAAGCTGTCGGAGAACCCCGCCGGCGCCGCGGCCCTCGCCGGCCCGGAGGACGTCCCGTTGTTGTACTGGACCGCCGCCGCGTGGAGCGTCGCCGTGGCCCGTTCCACGGACGATCCGGCGCTGCTGGCGGACCTGCCCCGGTGCGAGGCGCTGATGCGCCGCGCGCTCGCGCTGGACGAGCGGTACGACGGCGGGGCGATCCACGAATACTTCGTCGCCTTCGAGGGCGGACGCCCCGGGGCGATGGGCGGCTCGCCGGAACGGGCACGCCGGCACTTCGAACGGGCGTTGGCGCTCTCGGGGGGGAACAAGGTTTCCCCGCTGGTGACGTACGCGGAAACCGTATCGGTGCGGAGCCAGGACCGGAAAGGATTTCTCGAACTGCTCGACCGGGCGCTGACGTTCGACGCCCGCGGAACCGCGCCGGAATTCCGGATGGCGAACCTCGTTGCCCAGCGCCGCGCGCGCTGGCTGAAAGGAAGGGTGGATGACCTGTTCCTCGACTAGTGCAGCGTCTCGCAAATACCCTGGCATTCGAGCGCCGGCCGCTCCCGGGCATCCATGCCCTCCGCGGCACTTGGCCATCCATGGCCATCGCTGGCGCCCACGGCGGAGTTGTGCCCCTCCCGCCGGGCAAGGCGGATCGTATCGGCATCCGGGGGTACCCCAGGAAACGAACTTTGTTCGAGAGAGGGGCGCAAGTTCGCCGTACTCTCCCGGTACGCCTTCACTTGCGCGCCTTGCTGGCGCGGCGCATCGACTCTCTCGATGCGTCAGGCTATTTGCGAGACGCTACACTGGTCGGCGGGCGCTTGCGGTTCTTGCCGCCGTGTGCCTTTCGGCGTTCGCGGTCCCGGCGCCCGCGGCGCCCATCGTGGTGAAGATGGCGACCCTCGCCCCCGAGGGGTCATCCTGGTACCGGGTTCTCGAGGACATGGGGGCGGAGTGGAAGAAAGCGTCCGGCGGAGCGGTCACGCTCCGGATCTACCCGGGCGGCGTCGTGGGGGACGAGGACGCGATGATCCGCAAGATGCGGATCGGCCAGATCCAGGCGGCCGCCGTCACGGGCATCGGGCTGGCGTACCTGGACAAATCATTCTACGCCCTGCACATCCCGATGATGTACGCCTCCGACGAGGAGTTCGATTACGTGCGCGACCGGTACGCCCCCGTCCTCGAGAAGCGGATGGAGGAGAAGGGGTTCGTCGTCCTGAACTGGGGCGACGCGGGTTGGGTCCACTTCTTCTCGACGGCGCCGGTGGTCTCCCCCGGGGAAGCGAAGGCCCTCAAGCTCTTCATGTGGTCGGGGGACACGACCCTGGTGCAGCTGTACAAGGAAACCGGTTTCCATCCCGTTCCCCTTTCCTCGACCGACCTTCTCCCCAGCCTTCAGACCGGGATGGTGAACGGCGTCAGCAGCACGGCGCTGGCCTCCCTGGCGTTCCAGTGGTTCGGCCTGGCGCCCCACATGTCGGACCTGATGTGGGCGCCCATGACGGGGGCCACGGTGATCGAAAAAAAGGCGTGGGACAAGATCCCCGCCGACCTGCGCCCGAAGCTCCTCGAGGCATCCCGCGCCGCGGGCCTCAAACTCCGGAAGGAGATCCGGCGCCTGAACCGGGAGGCGATCGAGGTGATGGTGAAGAACGGCCTGAAGATCCACAAGGTGCCTCCCGACGTCCGGGCGCAGTGGCGGAAGATGGTGGAGGACATCCATCCCCGGATCCGCGGCGGGATCATGCCCGCCGAGGCGTTCGACACGGTGAAGAAGTACCGCGACGAATACCGCGCGGCGAACGGGCCGGGAAAGGGCGGAACCCGGTAACGGTGGAGCCGACTCCCGGTTTCGCGCCCGAGGAGGTCCGGCTCCCCGGGCCCCTTGCCGCCCGCATCGAGAACGCGGTGTCGATCGCCCTCCTCGTCGGCATGGCGTTGCTCCCTCTCCTGGAGATCGCCGGACGCCGCATCTGGCGCACGGGCATTCCCGGATCGAACGCGCTCGTCCAGCACGCGACCCTCTGGATCGGCTGCCTCGGAGGGGCCATCGCGGCGCGGGACGGGCGCCTTCTTTCGCTGGGGCGCCTCA
Organism: Deltaproteobacteria bacterium; assembly: GCA_021802685.1. Taxonomy (GTDB): domain Bacteria; phylum Desulfobacterota; class Deferrimicrobia; order Deferrimicrobiales; family Deferrimicrobiaceae; genus UBA2219. The sequence continues at coordinate 3,289 of JAJZRM010000309.1, forward strand.
CCGACCGGTTTCCGGAACCGTACCGGGGGATGCTGGCCTGTTTCACCGCGGCGGTTTCCGCCGCGCTCACGGCGGCCCTCGCCTGGTCGGGGTTCCAACTGGTCCGGGCCGAGTGGGCCGACCGGCACGTGGTGGTGCCGTTCCTCCCCCTGTGGCTCGCGGAAAGCGCGATCCCGGCGGGGTTCCTCCTCATCGCGTGGCGGATCGTCCGGGGAGCGTCCACGAGGTGGGCGGCCCGCGCCGCCACCGCGGCCGCGGCGTCCGCCTTCGCCGCGTTCATCGCTTCGGATGCCTTCCTGGGGAGCGCGCCGTTCGCGGCCGCGATCGCCGTGCTGTTCGCCGCCGTGGTCCTCGGAGCCCCGCTTTTCGCCGCGCTCGGCGGGCTGGCGGTCCTTCTCTTCCGCCACGCCGACGTCCCGCTCGCCTCCGTTTCCGCCGAAATCTACCGCCTCGTGACCTCACCGACCCTCCCCACGATCCCGCTGTTCGCCTTCGCGGGATACGTCCTGACGGTGGGGAACGTCTCCCGGCGGCTTGTGCGCTTTTTCCGGGCGATCGTCGGCTGGATGCCCGGCGGGATCGCCGTGGTCACGGTCCTCGTGTGCACCTTCTTCACGACCTTCACCGGCGCCTCCGGCGTCACGATCGTCGCCTTGGGAGGGATCCTGCTGCCGGCGCTTCTGGAGGAGAAGTACCCGGAGCGGTTCTCGCTGGGGCTCCTC
>JAJZRM010000310.1 GCA_021802685.1 Deltaproteobacteria bacterium
TGGATCGACACGGACCGGTCGTAGAGGACCGCGAGGCTGATCGAGGCGGGCATCTGCGCCCGGAACGTCGGGAGGAGGTCCCTGATGGAGTCCACCACCTCGACGGTGTTGGTGCCCGGCTGCTTCTGGATGGCCAGGACGATCGCGCGGGTCTTGCCGTACCAACTCGCGATCTTGTCGTTCTCGACGCCGTCGATGGAAGTCCCGATGTCCCGGAGACGCACGGGCGCGCCGTTGCGGTACGCGACCACGAGGGGGGCGTACGCCGCCGCGTCCTTGAGCTGGCCGCTCGTCTGGAGCGTGAAGGCCTTGTGGGGACCATACAGGATCCCGGTCGGGAGGTTCACGTTCCCCGCCTCGACCGCCCGCGCCACCTCGTCGATGCCGATGCCGCGGGATGCCAGCGCATCCGGATCGAGCCGGATGCGGACCGCGTACTTCTGGGAGCCGAAGATGAGGACCTGCGCCACGCCGCTCACCGTCGAAACGCGCTGGGCGATGAACGTGTCCGCATACTCGTTCACCGTCGACAGGGGCAACGTCGGGGAATACAGGGCGAGGTACAGCACGGGCTGGTCCGCCGGGTTGACCTTCTGGTACGAAGGGGGGGTCGGCATGTCGCGCGGCAGCAGAGAGGCCGCCTTGGTGATCGCCGCCTGGACATCCTGAGCGGCGGCGTCGATGTTCCTGTCCAGGGCGAACGTGAGCGTGATCTGGGAGAGACCCAGGGCGCTGCTGGACACCATGGAGTCCAGCCCGGCGATCGTCGTGAACTGGCGCTCCAGGGGGGTCGCGACGGAGGAAGCCATCGTTTCGGGACTCGCCCCCGGGAGGCTCGCCGTGACCAGGATCGTCGGGAAGTCCACGTTGGGCAGGTCGCTGACCGGCAGCCGCTGGTACGCCAGGGTGCCGAACAGGAGGACGGCGCCCATCACGAGGGTCGTCATGACGGGGCGGCGAATGAAAAGTTCGGGAATGTTCATCGCGCCGGCCGGCTACCCTCCCGCGCCCTCCTTCGCCTCGACCTTTATCCCCGGGACGAGCCGGAGCTGCCCGTCGGTGACGACCGTTTCCCCCGGCTGGACCCCTTTCCCGATGACCGTCTCGCCTCCGAAGGCGTCCCCGGCTTCGACAGCGCGCGCTTCCGCGGTGAGATCGGGGCGCACGACGAACAGGTACTGCCCCTGCTGCCCGGTCTGGACCGCCTGGGACGGGACGACGACGGCGCCCGCACGGGTGGTCAGCGTCATGACCACGTTGACGAACTGGCCCGGCCACAAGCGCCTGTCCGTGTTCGGGAACGTCCCTTTCAACCGGATCGTTCCGGTGGCGGCGTCGACCGCGTTGCCGATGAAGGACAGGGAACCGGACGACGGAGCGCCGTTCCCGTCCCGCGGCGCCGCTTCGACCTTCAAGCCGCCCTCGGCCCGGTATTTCCTCACGGCCGACAGCTGCTGCTCCGGGACGGAAAAAGAGACGCGGATGGGAACGACCTGGTGGATGGTGACGAGGGCGGCGTCGTTCTCCTTGACGACGTTCCCTTTCTGGACGAGGAGGCTCCCCGTCCGCCCGTCGATGGGGGAACGGATGAAGCAGTAGGCCAGCTGCACCCGGGCGTTCTCGACGGCCGCCTCGTCCGCCTTGACGGTGGCTTCGAGAGCCTCGGCGGACGACGCGATCTGGTCGTACTGCTGCCGCGGAACGAGGTCCTTTTCGATCAGGCCCGCGTACCGCCCCACTTCCTTTTCCGCGTTGTTCTTCAGCGCGATGTCCCTGGCGAGGGCGGCCTGGGCCATCTTGAGGGCCGCCTCGTACCGGGCGGGATCGATCTCGAAGAGGAGATCCCCCTTCCGCACATCCTGCCCTTCCACGAAACGGACTTCCCGTATCTGGCCGGCCACCATGGTCTTGACGGAAACGGTGGAATACGCCTCGACGTTCCCGATCGCGTGAACCTGGACGGGAATGTCCTTGCGGACCGCTTTCCCCACCTTCACGGGAACGGCTTTCGGCGGTTCCCCGGTGGCGGATCCCCCCCCCGAGGAACAACCTTGCGCAAGGATCGTCGACAGCAGGAGGACCGGAATCGATTTCGACCGCAATCCGTTTGTTCCCCCGGTTAGGCCAGGAGAGCCGCCAGTTCCCTCGCCTTGATGTTTTCCAGCTCCGATATCCCCTGCACGACGGTTTCGAGATGCCTGGTGTTCCGGGCATCCCCCGCGACGGCATGGAACTTCTCCACGGCGCGGTCCCACGGCATCGGCCGGGTGTGGAATCCCTCGTAATCGGACATCTCCCTCGTCAGGATCCGCCCGTCGGTCAGCGCGACGGTCAACCGGCAGGCATGCTCTTCGGGAAACCGGCTCGAATACGCCGGGTCCGGCACCACTTCCACGCGACGAAGCAGCGTCTGCACGTCCTCCCGGAGGATCCGTTCGGGCGTGTACTGCGCGGGGGTCACCTTTCCGTCCAGGGCGGCCACGGCGACGATGTACGGCAGGCTGTGGTCCGCTTCCTCCTTTGTGCGCACCACCATCTTGTCCCCTTCCGCCCCTCCCCCGATGATCAGGTGGGCCACGTCGAAGATGTCGATCCGGATCCGGGCGATCCGCTCCGCGGTGAAGCGTTCCTCCTCCATCAACCCGATCATCCCTTCGATGGCCGATTGGGAATGGATTTCGGCGTTGTACTTTTTCAGGATGGTCCGGTTGACCCTTTCCAGGTCCTCTTCCTCCCAGTCGATCTCGAAGGGCCCGGAGATCACCCGCATCCATCCCTTCGGCCCCTCGAACAATCCGCCGGGACCGGTGATGCCCCGCATGGCGAGGAAAGCGGCCCGCAGGCCGTTGAACGCCGCGTTCGGGGCGGCGAGCCCTTTCCAGTGCGACAGCTCCCCCGTGCGGGTGACCCGCAACGCGTTGTTCGCCGCGCCCGCGATGGCCAAGGCGTTCGCGATCTGCCGGGCGTCGAGGGACAGCGCCCTTCCCACCCCCGCGGCGGCCGCGAGGACCCCCTGGGTCACGTGGTCGAACCCGCGGACGCGCAACGGAGCGACGTCCGACAGGCGGCACTGAACCTGGTATGCGACCGCGAGGGAGGTCAGGAACTCCTTTCCCGGGATCCCAGCGTACTCCGACGCCGCCAGCACCGCTCCCAGGTTGTCGCTGGGGTGGCACGTCTCCCCCTTCGCGAGATAGCTGTCGTTGTAATCCAGGTACCTCACCAGCGCCCCGTTGTAGATCGCCGCCCGGTCGGGCGCCGTGCGGCCCCCCCCGATGAGGGTGCACAACGGCTTCCCGCCGAACTCCTCGACGTCGCGCCGCAGCATCCGGACCGGTTCGCCCCCCAACGCCCCATAGGCGCACCCGATGGAATCGAGGACCCGGATCTTCAAGGCGGTCCGGACGGCCGGAGAGAGATCCTCCCAGGCCGTCCGGCACACGAACGAAGCCATTGCCTCCACCCGCGTCCGCCCGTTCGGGAACCGGCGGGCCGCCGCGGAGGCGTCGAAGGCGCTCATGCGGCTCCCCTGCGCTGGCGTGCGGGACCCTTGATCTCCCGCACGGTACGCGTCCCCTCACCGGCGGCTTCGGCGCTCCCCTTGTACGTGACCACCCTGCCCCACGTGCTCTTCGTCCCCCAGATCCCGGAGCGGAGGCACTCGAGCTGGACGATCTGGGAGTGGTCCACGAAGAGGTTCACCTCCGGTCCGTACGACTTGACGTACCAGGAAAACACTTCCGGGTCGGCCGCTTCGAACATCACCCTCTCCAGGCCGAGTTCCTTGATGAACCGGGCGGGAACGGAGGTGCGCCAGGCCCCGACCTGTTCCGTGATCCCCTCCGACTCGATCATGATGAGATGGGCTCCCGCCGCCAGGTACCGTTTCGCGCGATGGATCGCCCTGTCGGGATCGGAAACCCCCTCGGCTTCCAGCTCCGCGACGGAGCTGGCGCCCCCGGCGCCGAACTGGATCCCCACCTCGGGTTTCGGAAGCATGCCGAGGT
>JAJZRM010000311.1 GCA_021802685.1 Deltaproteobacteria bacterium
CAGGCCCGCCTCCTCCATGTCGGCGTCCACCATGATCCGCACCAGCTCCTTGAAGGTGATTCGGGGCTCCCAGCCGAGGAGTTTCCTCGCCTTCGAGGCGTCGGCGATCAGGTTTTCCACCTCCGTCGGGCGGAAATATTTCTTGTCGATCCGCACGTGCTCTTCCCAGTCGAGCCCGGCGTAATCGAACGCCTCCACGAGGAAATCCTTCACCGAGTTGGACTGGCCGGTCCCCACGACGAAGTCGTCGCCCCGGCCGTGCTGGAGGATCAACCACATCGCCTGGACGTATTCATAGGCGAATCCCCAGTCGCGTCGGGCGTCGAGGTTCCCCAGGAACAGTTCCTTCTGCTTCCCCGCCTTGATGTTCGCGATGGCCCGGGTGATCTTCCGGGTGACGAAGGTCTCCCCGCGGCGGGGGGATTCGTGGTTGAAGAGGATGCCGTTGCTGGCGAACATGTTGTAGGCTTCACGGAAGTTGACCGCCATCCAGTAAGAGTACACCTTGGCGGCCCCGTAAGGGGACCGGGGGTAGAAAGGCGTCTTCTCGTTCTGCGGCGGAGAGGTCGCGCCGAACATCTCACTGGAGGACGCCTGGTAGAAGCGGGCCTTGCCGCCCGCGCGGCGAAGCGACTCGAGGATGCGGGTGGTGCCCAGGCCGGTGATGTCCCCGGTGTATTCGGGGATGTCGAAGGAGACGCGGACGTGGCTTTGCGCGCCCAGGTGGTAGATCTCGTCGGGCTGGACGTTGTAGATCAGGTTCGTCAGCTGTCCGCCGTCCGACAGGTCGCCGTAGTGAAGGAACAGGCGGGCGCCCGCGGCGTGGGGATCGACGTAGATGTGGTCGAGCCGCCCCGTGTTGAAGGTGGATGCGCGCCGGATGAGCCCGTGGACCTCGTACCCCTTCGACAACAGGAACTCGACGAGGTACGATCCGTCCTGTCCGGTGACCCCGGTGAGAAGTGCCTTGGGCATGGTTCCGTTCCCCCGGCGCGGTAGATTGGCTCGTTCGCGCGATCAGGAAAATGTATCCCGAAAGGGAGGGAAAGTTCAATGACGGACCCGGTGGCGCTGCTCCGGCGATACGTCCGAATCGACACCTCGAACCCGCCCGGGGATTGCCGGGGGGCGGCGGAACTGCTGTGCGGCGTCCTGCGGGAAAGCGGCCTTTCACCGGAGACGTTCGGTGCGAAGCCGGAGAAGCCGAACGTGTTCTGCCATGTCGGGGGAACGGAGGAGCCGGGGCTCGTGCTCGTCCATCACATGGACGTCGTGCCGGCGCGGGCGGAGGAATGGAGCGTGCCGCCGTTCTCGGCCGAGATCCGGGACGGCTTCATGTTCGGCCGGGGTACGCTCGACACGAAGGGGCTGGGCGCCGCGCACTGGTGCGCCGCGCTGCGGGCGGCGAAGGCGGGCATCCTGCGGCGGAACCTGTTCCTGGTGGCGAACCCGGACGAGGAGGTCGGCGGAGGCGACGGAGCGGAATATTTCGTGAAGAACCTGCCCCGCCCCCTGGGGAAGGCGTACGGGCTGACCGAGGGCGGCGTGGGAGTGACGGACATCTTCGGAGGCGGGGGGAAGTTCTTCCTGTTGAACATGTGGGAGAAGGGGCCGGTGTGGATGAAGCTGTCGGCCAGGGGACGCGCCGGGCACGGAAGCCGCCCGTCGGCCAAGGACGCCCCGGCGCGCCTTTCCAGGGCGATCGCGCGGGTCGCGGAACACCGGGAGCCGTCCCGGCTGACGGAACCCGTCCGGGACATGCTGAGGGTCCTGCGCGGGAAGGGATATGTTCACCTCAACGTCGACAAGCTGCACGGGGGAGAACATGAAACCGCCGCGCTCGAAGGGCTGGCGGCCAAGTTCCCCGAGATCGACCCCCTGCTGCGGAACACGTTCGCGGTGACGACCCTGTCGGCCGGGTACAAGCCGAACGTGATCCCCATCTCGGCGGAAGGGACGGTGGACGGGCGGATCGTGCCGGGGGAGGAGCCCGGGGAAGTGGCGGCGCGGGTGCGGGCGATGGTCTCCGACCTGGACGTATCGGTGGAGATCCTCTTCGCGGAGAAACCGAACGGGTCGGCGATGAACCCGCTCTACGGGGCGATGGAAGCGGCGATCCTCTCGGTCCACCCGGACGCCGTCGTCGTGCCGTACCTGTCCACGGGCTTCACGGACTCGCGCTTCTACCGGTCGATCGGCATCCCGACGTACGGCCTGATGCCGCTGCTGTTGCCGCGCGCCGAGCACGGAAAGATCCACGGGGTCGACGAGCGGATCCCCGTGGCGGGCATCGGGGAGATGACGGATATCCTGTTCGCGCTGATCGAGCGGTGGAATCAGAACTCCACCGTGTCCCCGTTCCCCGGGTAGAGCGTGCTCTTGCTTCCGTGTTGTCCCGTGCCGCCGGTCACGGGCATGCCCCGCTCCCGCATTTTCCGGACCGCCGTCTCGCCGGTGCAATGGTTGCATGCGAACTTCCGGACGCCGAACGCCTGAAGTTTATCGAGCACCTCTTCCTGGGGCGGGCCCCATTCCTCGAACGGGGAGATGTGCAGGCCGCCGTATACGCCGTGGAAGGATGCGAACCCGTCGAAGTTCTCCCGGGCGTACTCGAGCAGCCCCAGCACTCCCGGGTGGCAGCATCCGGTGATGGTGACGATCCCCTTCCCTTCCACATTCACGTAAAGGACCTGCTCGCCGTGGGTCTTGAGGAAGATCGGCTGGTCGAACGTCACGGTGGCGCAGCCGGGAAAGAGGGCGTGCGCGCCGGGGGACATCTCGACGACCTCGCCCCGGTGGCCGGATCGCTTCAACAGCTCCTTGCTGCGGGGGGAGAACCCCGCGGGGATCATCAACCGGACATCCGGGCGGTGCTTCACGACGGCCGGCATCCCCCAGTAATGGTCCACGTGCTCGTGGGTGACGTAGACGAGGTCGATCTTCCCTTCGGCGAGCAGGCGGTCGATTCCCTCGCGGCGGAAGACGGCGTCCATGTACGCCACGTCCCAACCCACGTCCATAAGGATCTTCCACGGCCGCCCGTCCCCGGCCACCGCCTCCACCAGGGCGGACACCCCCGCGGCGTTCCCGGGGGTCCATTTCACGTCGAACTGGTCGGCGGACAGCCCCCCCGCGTCGCGGACGTCCAGGCGCATCCGCGCGTTGTCATGCCACGACAGCTCGGAGAGGCACCGAACGGTGAGCGCCTTCGCGGCACCCATGGTCAACTTGCCCATCGCCACCCCCCCGCAGAACCGGGACGTTGATTAAAACTCCCGCAGAACCGGGACACTCTTGCGAACCGCGACATTGCTCAGGATATCGTAATGTATCATCTCTGTCCCCGAGCTGCGGGAGTTTTAATCAACGTCCCGGTTCTGTCAGAAAAAAACCAACGTAAGCAGTCCGAACACCGGAAGCAGGACGGCGCACGACCAGGCCATGTAGCCGATGAAGGAGGGCATCCGGACGCCCGCCTCCTCCGCGATCGCCTTCACCATGAAGTTGGGAGCGTTTCCTATGTATGAATTCGCCCCCATGAAGACCGCCCCCGCGCTGATCGCGGCCAATAAAGGGGCCGGCACTCCCGCCACCAGGTTCGCTCCCCCCACACCCTGCGCGAGACTGAAGAAGGTGAGATAGGTGGGGGCGTTGTCCAGGAAACTCGACAGCAAACCGGCGGCCCAGAAGAACTGGGTGGGCGCCGCCACCCCCAGTTCCCCCCCGCGCGCCTTGAGGATCAGCAGCGCGGGGATCATCGTGGCGAAGATCCCCGCGAACAGGATCGCCACCTCCTCGATGGGGTGGTACGTGAACTCGTTCTCCTCCCGCAACCCGGCCGGCGTCTTCCAGACGGAAACGGCCGCCGCGGAAACCATCGCGGTTTCGCGCCAGGGAGTCGGAAGGAAGACGGCGGCGATCACCGCCCCCAGCAGGAGGAAGTTGACCTTCCCCTCGATGGAGAACGCCCGGCCCGTCATCTCCCCCGGGCTCC
>JAJZRM010000005.1 GCA_021802685.1 Deltaproteobacteria bacterium
GTGCGACGCCCGCGTGGCCCGTTGGACTCCGTCGGGATCGGCCGGTCCGGAGGAAGGGCTCCTGTTCCTGTGCCGCCAGTATGGGGGCGGTTGGGGGTTCCTCGGCAGCGGGCAGGTGGCGGACTACCTCGATGCCGTCGTCGCTCCCGGCCGGGAGGAGGCGTTCTGGCGGGAATTCCTTCGGGACGGCCTGCCGGCGCTGGGAGGCGGCCCGCTTGCGCTTCCCGGCCTGGTCGAAGGAAGGCCGTCCTTGGCGGTCCTCCCCCGCGTGTGCGCGGGGCTGGGATATTCCTGTTCCGTGGAAGAGATGGACCGCGCGCCGTTCGTCTCGCTGCCCGGAACGTTCGAGGAGTACCTTTCGCTGCTGGGGAAAAAGGAACGGCACGAGCTGCGCCGGAAAATGCGGCGGGCGGCGGAGCTCCTGCCGGGGATCTCCTTCCGCGTCACGCGCACGGCGGAGGAACTTTCGCGGGACCTGCCGTCGTTCCTGGCCCTTCACCGGAAAAGCCACCCGGAGAAGGAAAAGTTCATGGATGACCGGATGGCGGAATTCTTCCGGGCCGTGGCGGAAGGGTTCCTCGGGGCAGGGAAACTGCGCCTGGCCTTTCTCTCGTCGGGAGGAGAGGACGTCGCCTCGGTGTTCCAGTTCCGGGCGGCGGGCGGCCTGCTCCTGTACAACTCCGGGTACGATCCGGCCCGGCGGGCGGCCCATCCCGGCCTGGTCCTCATTGCGCGCTGCATCGAACGCGCCATCGAGGAAGGGGCGCCGGAGTACGATTTCCTCCGCGGGACGGAGCGCTACAAGTACGACCTCGGCGGGGTCGACCGGGCGGTGTACCGCGTGACGGTCACGGCTTGATTTCCCAACTCCTCGTTTCCTACCACACCTGCCCGATGGAAGAGCCGGGGCAGGGGCTCGCGGGGGGAATGAACATCTTCCTCCGGGGTCTCCTTCAAGGGATGGAGAAATCGGGGGTGGCCACGGTCGTCCTCACGCGCGCCACCGGAGAAACCGTGGAGGTTTCCGAGCCGTACCCCGGCGTGCGGATCTTCCATGTTCCGTGCTTCTGGTCCTCCCCGCCCACGAGGGAAAGCGCCTGGGAATCCCTGGACGTCTTCACCGAGAAATCCCGCCTGCTGCTGCACGGGGAACGGATCGCGCCGGACGTCGTGTCGGCGCACTACTGGATGTCCGGCGTGGCGGCGCGGCGGCTCTCCGGGGCGCCGATGATCCTTTCCTACCACACGGTGGAGGCGCGCAAGGTCCCTTCTCCGGGCGGAGGGGAAGGGGCGCTTTCCCCCGTGCGCCGGGAGGAGGAGGCGCGGCTGGCGGGGGAGGCGGCGCGCGTCGTGTGCTTCACGGAACACGACCTGAAGGAGAACCGGCGGATCTTCCCGGAGCTGTCGGACCGGGGGGTCGTGATCCCGCCGGGGGTGGATGAACGGTTCCGCCTCCTCATGCCCCGGGAGGTCGCCCGGTCGTACCTTGGATTGCCCCTTTCCGGCGATTTTTTCCTGCTCGCCGGCCGCGGTGACGCCGGGAAGAACGCGCGGGCCGCGGTGGAGGCGTTCCGCGCCGTGAGGGCCCGGTGGAGCGGGGAGCTGCTTCTCCTGGTCGCCGGGCAGGAACACCGGGCGGAATTCCCGCTGGACCGGGTCGTCCACCTGGGTCCCGTCCCCCACGACAGCATGCCGGTGCTGTACGCGGCGGTGGACGCGGTGCTCTGTCCGTCCCTCTACGAGTCGTTCGGGCTGGTCCCGTTGGAGGCGCTTTCGGCGGCCGTCCCGGTGATCGTTCCGCGGGGAACGTACTGGGGGGAAAAGATCCTCTCGGAGGGCGGCGGCCTGGCCTATTTGCCGGACGACCCGGACGGGCTGCCCGGGGCGATGCGCTCGCTGCTTGCCGACCCGACCCTCCGGGCGCGGCTCTCGTTCACCGGCCCGAAGGTGGCGCGACCGTTCACGTGGGAGAGGTGCACGGAGTCGTGGAGGGCGCTTCTCTCGTCCGTTTCCACGTCTCGTAATCCGCGATGACTTCCTCGAGTTCGCGGCGGGCGTCGTCTTCGGTGTGCTGCACCGGCGGGTGCTTCATGAAATAGGCCGAAGGGGCGAGCAGCGGTCCCGAGAGGCCCATGTCCCGTCCCAGCCGGCAGTAACGGATCGCATCGATCCCCACCCCGGCGCTGTTGGGCGAATCGGTGACGGACAACCGCAATTCCAGCTCGATCGGCAACCCCCCGAACCCCTCCCCCTCGATCCGCAGGAAGCACAGCTTGTTGTCCTTCTGCCAGGGGACGTAGTCGGACGGCCCGATGTGGACGTCGTCCGGCTCGATCCCGTGCGACAGGGCGCTGGTCACCGCCTCGGTCTTGGAGATCTTCTTCGATTCCAGCCGGCTCCGGCTCAGCATGTTCAGGAAGTCGGTGTTCCCGCCCGTGTTCAGCTGGTACGTCCGAAGGAGCCGGATGCCGCGCTCCGAGAAGAGGCGGGCCAGCTCCCGGTGGACGATGGTCGCGCCGAGCTGGGACTTGACGTCGTCGCCGACGATGGGAATCCCGGCGCGGCGGAACCGGTCCGCCCACTCCGGGTCCGACGCGATGAACACGGGGATGCAGTTGACGAGGCTCACGCCGGCGCGCAGGCACGCCTCCGCGTAATGCCGTGTCGCCTCCCCGGAGCCCACCGGAAGGTAATTCACCAGGATCTCGGCGCCGGATTCCCGCAGGACCCGTTCCACGTCGCACGGCGTCTTCGCGGACGGCAGGAACGTCCGGTCGTCGGGATAGTCCGACATGTGGGGGGCGACGCCGTCCAGCACGGGGCCCATCTCGACGATCGGCCCGCCGGGGGGCATCTTCCCGGCGAACCGTTTCGTGCAGTTCGGAGGGGAGAAGATCGCTTCGCGGACGGGAAGCCCCACCTTCCGGCGGTCGATGTCGAACGCCGCGACGACCTCGATGTCGCCGGGGACGTATCCCCCGATGTCCCGGTTCATCAGCCCCGCGATGAAATCCCCGCGGCGCTCCGCCCGGCCGTCCCGGTAGAATTCGATCCCCTGCAGCAGGGCGCTCGCGCAATTCCCCACGCCCGCCACCGCGATCCGGATCTTCTCCATGTTGCGATCCCCCGTTCGGATGTTCCCTTGGTTCCGCCCGATCCTTGGATTCGGATGGCTTGAGACCGGTTTCGGGTGTTCGGTTGACAAAGCTGAAATTGGAAGACTATCATTTCCGCATGCAGATAGAAAAGGGTATCGACAAAGTCGTAATGACGCTCCGGGTGATGATCCTGGACAAGCCCGGACACTTCGGTAAAGTCGCGACCGCCATCGGCAACGTGGGGGGATCCCTCGGGGACATCAAGCTGGTCGGATACGGCCACGAATACAACACCCGGGACATCACGGTCTTCGCCGACAACGACGCCCAGTTCAAGGATGTCCTCGAGGAACTCGGCAAGGTCGAGGGCGTCGTCATCTCGAACATCATCGACCCGGTGCTCGAGCTGCACCGGGGCGGAAAGATCGACGTCAAGTCCCGCGTGCAGGTAAACAGCATCTCCACCGTCCGGAAGATCTACACCCCGGGCGTCGCCAAGGTCTGCAAGATCATCGAGGCCAATCCCGAGCTGGCGCACAACTACACCGCCATCCACAACACGGTCGGGATCGTCACGAACGGCACCGCCATCCTGGGGCTGGGGGATATCGGCCCGGTGGCCGGCATGCCGGTGATGGAGGGCAAGGCGGCGCTCTTCGATTCGCTGGTGGGGATCAACGGCGTCCCGATCCTCCTCCGGTCGAAGGACCCCGAGGAGATCATCCGCACGGTCGCGATGATCGCGCCCACCTTCGGGGCGATCAAGATCGAGGACATCAAGGCCCCCGAATGCTTCGAGATCGAGGACCGGCTGTCCGAGATGCTCGACATCCCGGTGCTGCACGACGATCAGCACGGCACCTCCGTCATGGTCCTCGCGGCGCTGCTCAACGTGAGCGATTACGTCGGGATGAAGGTCAAGGACGACACGATCGGCCTGGTGGGGCTGGGCGCCGCGGGGATAGGGATCGCCAAACTGCTGTTGGCGTACGGCGTCCGCAAGCTGGTCGGGACCGACATCAACTCGACCGCCAGGGACATCTTCTCGAAGGTGGGGGGGAACCCCGTCCCGCTTCAGGAGATCATGTCGGTCTCCGACATCGTCATCGCCACGACCGGCAAGGGGGGGCTCATCAAGAAGGAGATGGTCCGCAAGGGGCAGGTGATCTTCGCCCTCTCCAATCCGAACCCCGAGATCACCGTCGAGGATGCGCGGGCGGGAGGGGCGTCGTTCGCCATGGACGGCAGGAGCGCCAACAACGCGCTGGCGTTCCCCGGGGTGTTCCGCGGGGCGTTGAACGCGCGGGCCCGCAAGATCAACTTCCGGATGAAGATCGCCGCCGCGAAGGCCATCAAGTCCTGCGCGCCCGCCGGGGAGCTGCTTCCCTCCATCCTCGACCGGGAGATGCACACCAAGGTGGCGGAGGCGGTCGAACGCACCGCCTTCGAGACCGGCGTCGCCGCTCCGCGAACGGAAGAGCTCGAAGAGACGTAATCGCCCCCATGGACGCATCGCCGCTCCATGGAACGCTCCTGGTCGCCTTCGCCTACCTTCTCGGTTCCGTTCCGTTCGGACTGGTCGTGGCCAAAGCGTTCGACCGGGGGTTCGACCTGCGGAAGGCCGGCTCCGGAAACATCGGGGCGACGAACGTGGCGCGCACCCTCGGAAAAGGGGCGGGGGCGCTGACGCTCCTGCTCGACGCCGGCAAGGCGCTTTTCGCCCTCGAGCTGACCAGCCTGCTGATGGGTCCCGCCTCCCACGGATGGCTCGCCTTGGCCGGGGGGGCGGTGTTCCTGGGGCACATCTTCCCGGTCTACCTGCGGTTCAAGGGAGGGAAAGGCGTGGCGACCGCCATGGGGGTCGTGGCGTTCCTTTCCCCGGTGACCGTCTTCGTCCTGCTCGTCCTCTTCGCCGCGGTGGTCTACTTCACGCGGTACGTATCGCTCGGCTCCCTCTGCGCCGCCGTGGGGCTCCCGATCGTGGTGGCGCTTCTCGAAGGCCCGAGGTCCTACCTGAACCTTTCCCTGGTGATCGCGTTCCTCGTGGTCTACACCCACCGGGAGAACATCCACCGCCTCCTCGCGGGGCAGGAAACCCGGTTCGAATTGCACAGGAAATGAGCACGTGGTGACCGGGATTTAAGCATCGTTCCATCCACCGGGTCGGACGGCGGCCATCGGGCCGGTTCCGCTTCCACCGCCCATCCCGTTGTTATTCCGCCCGAATCCTCCGTTCCGCCGGCTTTCCACCCACGCCCGGCGTTGTTGGTACGCCCGTTGCTGTAACGAAACGGAGGGGAGGAGGTGACTCCATGAAAAAGATCGAGGCCATCATCAAGCCGTTCAAACTCGACGAGGTGAAGGAATCCCTGAACGATATCGGCGTCCAGGGGATGACGGTGTCGGAGGTGAAGGGGTTCGGCCGCCAGAAGGGCCACACCGAATTGTACCGGGGGGCGGAGTACGTCGTCGATTTCCTTCCCAAGATCAAACTGGAGATCATCGTCCCGGACGACCTTGTCGCCCAAGTGGTGGAGGTCGTCGAGAAGTCGGCGCGCACCGGGCGCATCGGAGACGGGAAGATCTTCGTGACGAACGTGGAAGAGGTCATCCGGATCCGCACGGGGGAACGCGGACTGGACGCCATCTGATCGAACCGATACGCATCAAGTTCACCCAACACTCCAGGAGGGATCCGAATGAACGCGAAGGAAGCCTTGGCATTCGCCAAGAGCAGGAACATCGAGATGGTGGACCTGAAGTTCATGGACTTCATCGGCACCTGGCAGCATTTCGCCGTGCCCGTGTACGAGCTCGCTGAGGACAGTTTCGAGGAAGGGTTCGGATTCGACGGGTCGTCCATCCGCGGTTGGCAGCCGATCCACGCGTCGGACATGCTGGTCATCCCCGACGCCGAGACGGCCGTCGTCGACCCGTTCATCACCCGGCCGACCCTTTCGCTGATCTGCAACATCGTCGACCCGATCACGAAGGAGAACTACACCCGCGACCCGCGCAACATCGCGCGGAAGGCGGAGGCGTACCTGAAATCCACCGGGATCGCCGACACGGCGTTCTTCGGCCCCGAGGCGGAGTTCTTCATCTTCGACGACATCCGGTACTCCACCGGTTCCAACCACGGCTACTACCATATCGACTCCGACGAGGGGACCTGGAACACCGGGAGGGAGGAGAAGCCGAAACTCGGATACAAGCCGCGCCACAAGGAAGGGTACTTCCCGGTGCCGCCCACCGACTCCCTGCACGACCTGCGGGACGAGATGGTCCGCGTGATGGAGCAGGTGGGGTTGAAGATCGAGGCGCAGCACCACGAGGTGGCCACCGCCGGCCAGGCGGAGATCGACCTGCGGTTCGACACGCTGGTCAAGGTCGCCGACGCCCTGCAGTGGTACAAGTACATCGTGAAGAACGTCGCGCGCAAGTTCGGCAAGACCGCCACCTTCATGCCGAAGCCGCTCTTCGCCGACAACGGCTCCGGGATGCATACCCACCAGTCCCTCTGGAAGGGCGGCAAGCCGCTCTTCGCGGGCGAGGAGTACGGCGGCCTCTCCAGGATGGCCCTGTGGTACATCGGCGGGATCCTGAAGCACGCGCGGGCGCTGTGCGCCTTCAGCAACCCGACGATGAACTCGTACAAGCGGCTGGTTCCCGGATTCGAAGCGCCCGTGAACCTGGCGTATTCCAGCCGGAACCGCTCGGCGTCGGTCCGGATCCCGATGTACTCCGCCTCCCCGAAGACCAAGCGGCTCGAATTCCGCACCCCCGACCCGTCCTGCAACGGGTATCTCTCGTTCGCCGCGCAGCTGATGGCCGGGCTGGACGGCGTCCAGAACAAGATCGACCCGGGACAGCCGCTGGACAAGGACATCTACGCCTTGTCGCCGGAGGAGCTGGCCGAGGTCCCGACGACGCCGGGTTCGCTCGAGGAATCCCTCAAGGCCCTGGAAACGGACCACGAGTTCCTGCTCAAGGGGGACGTGTTCACCATCGACGTGATCGAGAAATGGATCGAATACAAGGTCGACGCGGAGGTCAACCCGGTGAAGCTGCGGCCGCACCCGTACGAGTTCTTCCTCTACTTCGACTGCTGATCGCCGGCGGAAGCGGCATCGGAAGGGGCTCCGGAAACGGGGCCCCTTTTTTCACGCCCAGCGGCCCGGCGGGGCGGGCCAACGGTGATGGATCGGGGGGACCATCCTCCAGACGAGCTCGAAAAAGAGGGAGGACAGGATCAGCAGGAGGACGACCCCGATGACGGCCGCCCACGGGATCCACCGGTGCACGCCTCCCTCGCGGGCGAGGCGCGCGAGGTTCGCCGGGTCGACGGCGGATCCGCCGGGGGGATTCGAGCGGAACTCCCGGATCGTCCGGTCGGCTTGCCGGAAGTAGAGGTAGTTGCCGGTCACGGCGCGGGCCATCGCCCAGAGCAGGGGAACGAAGAGGGTCCACCCGAAGAAAACGCTCAGGGCGAAATCCACGGCCGCCCACAGGTACATCTTCCGGTAGAGATACCACCAGACCCCGCAGAAAAACGCCGGCCAGTTCCACGAGAACGCGAAACGGGGCGTCCCCGTCCGCGTGAACCGTTCGAAGGCGGTCTTGTACGCCTCCGCGTTATGTCCGATGTAGGCCGATACTTCTTCCGCGGACAGGGAAGAGGCGGCGGGCGGGCGCCAGTACATCCTGCCTCCTTGTGCGATGTCCCGATGAGGGTATTATATTAAACGAATCCGGTCCGGGGGCTTCCGCGATCCGCACTTTCCGGAAAATAATTTTGCCGCTCCTCCTGGCGGCCGTCGCCGCCGGCTGCTCCCGGTCCGGGGACGGCACGATCTCGGTGCAGCTCACTTATCCGTCCCCGCCCCCTTCCGCGCCCTCCGCCGCATCCTCCTCCTCCGGCGTCCTGTCCGCGGGCGGCGCCTCCGCCCCCGCCCTCGCGCCGAACTACCCCGTGGCCCCCTCGAACCGCATCCTCATCCGGGTGCTCGCGCCGCACTTCGCCCCGATCGAGGCGTGGTTCGACCGCTCCGACGGCCGCGGGGTGATCGCCAACATCCCGCCGGGGCCGCGCATCGCCGTGGAGGTAGACGAATACGACAACACCGCTTCCACCCTCGGCACGAACGCCCCGCTGCTGGGGCGGGGATGGTTCCACGGCATCACGCTGTCCCCCGGAGAGGCGAAGACGGTGCCGGTGGCGATGTACGCCAAGGGCACGATCGTGACGGTGTGCGGCGCCCCCGCGTCGGGCGGAACGGGCACCTCCGGCGACTCGGGCGACGGCGGCCTCGACAACGAGGCGCTGCTCGGCAACCCGTCCGCCGTGAAGGCGGGCCCCGACGATTCCATCTACGTCTCCTCCTCCGCGTTCGGCAAGGTGAAGCGGATCGACCGGTACGGCTACCTGACCGGCTTCGCGGGGGACGGGACCCACGGGACCATCGCCGCGGGGACCCCTGCTTCCTCCTCTCCGATCGGCTCCGTCTCGGACATCGACATCGATCCGTCCGGCAACCTCTACCTGTTCAACTACTGGAACCAGATCGTCAAGGTGGCCGGCGGCGTCGTTTCCGCCGTCGTCTACGACAATGGAATTGAAAATCCCGCAGCCCGTTTCAATATTGCTGTCGTCAACGTCGATCTCCTCTATTTCCTGAATTACCTTGATCGGCGGATCTATCAAATATTCGACTCGTCGAAATCCGACTTCGTGACGGACGACGCGCCGCACGAGACGGCCGAACCGATCGACCGGTTCCATTACCCGATCAACGGCCCGTCCGGCGTCACGTATGCGACGATCGGCAATTCGCTCGTGTTCGCGGACACCGAGAACGACCGGATCATGAGGGTGTCCCTCCTGGACGGCAACATCTACTACCTGGTCGCCGATCCCGGCGGCGCCCCGTTTTCCGAAGGGATCGATCCGCTGGCGATGGCTCCCGTGAGGCCGAGAGTGGTCGACTACAATCCGATTACAGGAAAAATTTTCTTCGTCGAGACGGGAACGAATACAAGCCGGGTGCTCTACATCGATGCACAGGACCAGGTGCGGATCTTCGCCGGCACGGGAGTTCTCGGGTTTTCCGGGGACGGCGGCCCGGCGACCGGCGCGCGGCTGTACGACCCGCGGGCGGTCACGGTCGATTCCCGCGGGAACGCCTACATCGCCGACTACGGCAACCACGCCGTCCGGATGGTGGTCGGAGGCGCGTTGCCGTAAGGAAGGTTTGCGGCGTAGGGAGTAAGTAAAGAATGTTGGCACTTTGCCATCAATAATTTCAACATCCCCCCCCATCCGAACACTCCTACTCTGCCGGGTTGGCCTTTCGGTTGCATGGAAATATCCACGATGATCGAAGAACTGTTCCCATCGAAATCGTTTTATGCCACCTTTGCCGTCTTCTTCGATTACCCGAATGACCCGCTGCATGCCCGGCTGATCGCGCGGATGACCGGATGCGATATCAAATGCATCCATCGCCAGCTGTGCAGGCTCTCCGGATCGGGCGTCATCGAACCGCTGCAGGCGGGGAGGGAGAAGCGTTACCGGCTCCGCCCGGCTTTTCCCCTCATCCGGGAGTTCACCGAGTTCTTCCGCAGCACAAGGGACCTGCGAAGCTATCGCGGGCAATGTCCGCTTTCGGATCCATTGGAACTTCTGGAGGATCTGCTGGCTGAAATTGAGGAATCCGGGGAGGACGGCGCAGGGGAATGAAACGGCCCCCGCCGGGGTCGCCGGCGGGGGCCGCCACGCCTTCAGGAGTTCTACGGAACGATGCCCACCATCAGGACATCCACGAAGTCGTCCGAAGCCCGCACGTCGACCAATCGGGGGATCCCCGCGGCCAGCGCGGTCCCCCCTTCCTGCCACGCGAACGCTTCCAGACCGTAGAAGCCGAACAGCCCGCCCGGCACGGTAAACGTGGGGAACGGGTGTGTGCCCAGCGCCACCTGGGCCGCCGAGAGCGGTTTGGCGTCCACGACGATGCCGCCGTGGCCGATGAAAACGACCCCGTTGTCCAGTCCCGCCAGCGGGACGATCAGGTTGCCGGCAACCGTGCGGCTCCCCGGCGGATTGCTCACCGTGAGGGCGAAATCCGCCGACGGCGCGGCGGTCGTCACGGTCCGGTAGGCGCTCCGTTCGTGCTGCGGCGCGTCCGCGGCGACAAGGAAGGCGCCGGTTCCCTCAACAGGCGTGACCTGCGTCAGCGAGACGGCGGAGTTGTCGTAGTTCCCCCACCAGATATCTTCTGGCGAAAGCGGGAAGGTGTCGATCCGCCCCGTGAAGGGGTCGGCGTGCCGGAACCGGATGACGTACGGCTTCTCCCCGGCGCCGGGGAGCGTCTGGTAGAACTGGACCCAGGCGCCCGTCGGAGACACCGTGATCGAAGGATCGTAATCCGCGACGGCCGCTTTTTTCGACTGCATGTCGATTCCGGGGATCACGGTCGGAGCGGACGCCCCCGTCCCGTTGGGCCGCGTGTCCCGGACGACCGGGACGTTTTTGACGATCACCGAGTTGTACCCCCTCCCCCGCAGGACGACGTCGTAGGTCGTCGATGCGCTGCCGGCGGGCACGCGGACGGGGTAGAGAATGAAGTTCCCCGTGTTGTCGATGAACGTCGCCCGGTGGATGACGTGGAAGGCGTTGTCCGTCCCGTTCAGCGACTCCGCCTTTACGACGAAGAGGGCCGTGTTGTCCGCCGCGGAGGCGGGATCGACGGTTCCCCGGATCGCGCCGACGCCGGCCAGGTCGAAATAGGTCATGCGCGGTTTCAGGAGATATTCGAGCCCGGCGGCGCGCCGGAGCTCCACCACATCGTTGCCCACGTTGAAATCGATCACGAGGCGCAGCGGTTTGCCTTCCTCCACCGCGAACGTTCCCGCGAGCTTGATCCCCTGGGCCGCGTTCGGAATGCGGAGGGGGTACCGCGCGCCGCCCGCGTCGACCTCGTTGTTGTACTGAAGGCCCAGGGCGGCGGCTCCGGGGACGACGGCGTCTTCCGTCGGCGAGAGGAACAGCAGGATCTGGCGGTAAACGCCTGCGGGAAGGGCCTCGTTCAACAGGTCCTGGGAGATGTTCCCGTTCCGCAGGGCCAGCAGGTCGATCGTCTTCGGCGCCGGCAGGTTGATCCGGACCCAGCCGCTCGCGACGAGGTTGTCGTATGGGGCGGTGTCGACCAGGTGGAACCAGACGGATCGTACCGTGATGAATACATTATCGTACGAAGATCCGGGCGCGTCGGTGAGCGCCAGCGTCACGGTGCCGGACGGGGAGGAGGAGCTTCCGCCTCCCCCGCAACCGGCCAAGGCAAGTGCCAAAAAGAGAATGGCTGTCGGTAACCAAATGGAAATTCGCCGCATGATCCCCTCCGTTCCGGGAAATGGTTTCTCCTGGAGGATGAAACCCGCACTTTCCGAGAAAGTTTCCGGGGACAACGGGCTGGCGACCGCCGCGCGGTTGCACGATCCGCGCCGCGGGGCGCTGCCGTAAGCCGGTCCCGTTATCGGTATTTGTTCCCCTCCTGCGAGGAGGGGTGATATTGGAGAAGTGATGTCCTGGAGCCACCAGTTCTTCAAAAAGACCCCCCCTCAAATAGCCGGTACTTATTCCTCCCAATTCGATTCCCTGGCTATTACCCGAGGCAGGATGGGTATCGGCGGTATATCGAACTGTGCGACGAAGGGGTGGTCCCGGTCGTCTCCGACCGGTATGAAACGTTATCTGTTCCCGCCCCCGGGCCGGCTTTCGGCCTTCGCCCGGGTGACGACGATCGAGGCCGCGGCGTAGACGATCAGGACTGCGGAGACGACCTGCGATTCCGAGAACGGCCCGAGGAACCCCCGGGGATCGTCCCGGAAGATCTCGAGGAAGCCACGCGCCGCGCCGTACAGGATCAGCATCGTCCAGAACCGCATCCCCGGGGTCCGGAACCGGTCCCGCGTGGCGTACAGGAACCCGCAGATGGCGAAGCCGGCCGCCGACTCGTAGATCTGCGTCGGATGAAGCGGGACGTGCAGGGGGGCGAGGGACATGGGATCGGTGAAGGTGACCGCCCATGGGAGGGCGGTCGGTTTTCCGAAGCAGCACCCGGCCATCGTGCACCCGAGGCGGCCGAACGCCAGCCCCAGCGGGATGCCGATCGCCGATGCGTCCGCGACCGGCAGGAACGGGATGCGGTTCCTCCGCAGGAAGACGAGGCAGGCCGCCACGGCGGCCAGGAAGCCGCCGTAGAACACCAGCCCCCCGTTCCACAGCTTGAAGATCTCCGACGGGGCCGCCGCGTAATCGCGCCAATACACCAGGACGTGGAACATCCGCGCGCCGGCGACCGCGGAGAGCACCACCCAGAAACCCATGTCGTAGAATTTCTCGAGGTCACCTCCCCGGCGGACGATTTCGCGGCCGGCGATCCACAAAGCGGCCAGGAAACCGGCGGCGACGAACACGCCGTACGAGTAGATCCTAACGCTTCCGATCTGCAGCAGGACGGGGTGCATGGTCCTCCTTTTTTTCGAAGATCATGTCCGCCAGGAGCAGGGCGACTCCCACGGTGATGCCGATGTCGGCCACGTTGAACGTGGGCCAGTGGTGGGTGCGCCAGTGGAGGTCGATGAAGTCGATCACGTACCCCAGCCGCGCCCGGTCGACCAGGTTTCCCACGGCCCCTCCCAGGACCAGCCCGAGGCCATAGGGGGCGGCCCCCTTCATGGGAAGGAACCAGATGTAGGCGAGCAGCGCGCCCATCGCCAGCAACGTCGCCACGATCAGGAGCGGAACCACCCACCGGGGGTCCAGGCCCGACAGGAGGCTGAAGGCCACCCCCGTGTTCCGGACGTGGACCAGGTCGATCCAGCCGGACACGACCGCGCGCGGCCGGAACAGTGGGAGATTGCCGACCGTCCACGCCTTGGCCGCCTGGTCGGCGGCGGCCAACAGCAGCGCCGACAGCAGCGGCGCCGCGAATTTGCGCAAGCCCGTCAAGGGAGGACCTTCACTTCCCGACGGCGGCGGCGCACCGCCGGCACAGGTCGGGGGCGGAGGCGATCGTCCCCACCTCCGACGTGTGGTTCCAGCACCGATCGCATTTCCCCCACGGCGCTTTTTCCACCTTCACCTTGAGCCCCGGGTAGGCGGCGCTCTCGTACACCCCCGGTCCGGACGGGTCGCCGACTTCGATCCCGGACACGATCAGCACGTCCCGGATCGCGCGGCGGTGCGTCTCGACCAGGTCCGCGAAGGGGCCCGGGGCGATCGTCACCAGGGCATCCTGGTCGCTCCCGATGGTCTTCTCCTTGCGCGCGGCCTCGAGCGGTTGCGCCGCCTCGGACCGCAGCGCGAGGATCCGCTCCCACCGGGCGGCGGTCCCGTCCGCGTCGGGGATCCCCGGATCCTCCGGCAGGTCGGCGAGGAACACGCTCCCGGGCTTTCCCGGGTACGCGGGGAGGTGTCCCCACGCCTCGTCCGCCGTGAACGAAAGCACCGGCGCGACCAGCGTCAGCAGCCCCCTGGCGATCTCGAACATCGCCGTCTGCGCGGACCGGCGCTCGGGGGCCCCGGCGGGGGAGCAGTACATGCGGTCCTTCAGGACGTTCATGTAAAAGGAGGACAGGTCCACGGAGCAGAAGTTGTTCACCGCGTGGAAGATCACGTGGAATTCGTAGCCGTCGTACGCCTTGCGCACCTTCTCCGCCAGCCGCCCGAACAGCACGAGGGCGTACCGGTCCATCTCCTCCATCCGTTCGACGGGGACCGCGTCCCGCTCCGGCGAGAAGTCGTTCACGTTGGAAAGGAGATAGCGGACGGTGTTGCGGATCTTCCGGTACGCCTCCGTCAGCCGGTCGAGGATGTCCTTCGACAGGCGGACGTCGTCCCGGTAATCCTCCGCGGCGACCCACAGGCGCAGCAGTTCCGCGCCGTGCTTCTTGATGATTTCCTCGGGGGCGATCACGTTCCCCTTGGACTTGTGCATCGCCTCGCCCCGCCCGTCCACGACGAACCCGTGCGTGAGCACGCCGCGGTACGGCGCGAAGCCCCGCGTCCCCACGGCGGCGAGGATGGAGGAGTGGAACCATCCGCGGTGCTGGTCGGATCCCTCAAGGTACAGGTCCACGGGGATTCCGAGGTGCTCCTTCCCCTCGCAAACGGCGGCGTAGGAAACCCCGGAGTCGAACCACACGTCGAGGATGTCGGTCTCCTTCCGGAACGACCCGTCGCCGCAGGAGGGACACTTCGCGCCGGGCGGCAGCAGCTCGGCCGCGTCCCGCTGGAACCAGGCGTCCGCCCCTTCCTTCTCGAAGAAGTCCGCCACGCGGTCGATGAGCTCCCGGTCCAGCAGCGCATGGCCGCACCCTTCGCACTGGAAGACGGCGATCGGCACGCCCCAGGAGCGTTGCCGGGAGATGCACCAGTCGGGCCGGTTCGCGATCATCCCCTCGATCCGCTCCTGGCCCCAGCCCGGGACCCAGCGCACTTTCCGGATCTCGGAGAGCGTCTTTTCCCGCAGCCCCGTCTTGTCCATCGAGATGAACCACTGCTTCGTCGCCCGGAAGATGACGGGCTGCTTGCACCGCCAGCAGTGGGGGTAGGAGTGGGTGACCCGCCCCTGCCGCATCAGCGCCCCCGTCTCGGCGAGCTTCTCGTTCACTTTCGGGTTCGCCTCGAAGACCTGCATCCCGGCGAAGAACGGGACGTCCTTCGTGAACCGCCCGTCGTCGTCCAGCGGGGCGTAGATCGGGAGGCCGTACTTCAGCCCGGTCTCGTAATCCTCCCTCCCGTGTCCCGGGGCGGTGTGGACGCACCCGGTTCCCGCCTCCAGCGTCACGTAGTCGGCCAGGACGAGGATCGAGTCGCGGTCCGCGAAAGGATGCCGGCAGCGCAGCCGTTCGAGGTGACCCGGGCGGAACACGGCGAGTTTTTCGGGATTCCCGAGGCCGGTTTCCGCCGCGAACGATTCCGCCAGCCCGTCGGCGACCACGAAGACCTCCCCGCCGGACGACAGGGCCGCGTAGTCGAAGTCGGGGTGGAGCGCCACCGCGAGGTTGGACGGGATCGTCCAGGGGGTGGTGGTCCAGATGACGAAGGAGACCTTCTTCCCCGCGAGGGACGGGTGGATCCTCTCCGGCGGGTCGGCGAAGGGGAACTTCACGTAGATGGAGTGGGAGGCGTGGTCCGCGTATTCGACCTCCGCCTCGGCCAGCGCGGTTTTGCACGTCAGGCACCAGTAGACCGGCTTCGTCCCCTGGTACACCGCGCCGGTTTCGACGAACCGTCCCAGCTCCCGCAGGATCCGCGCCTCGTAGTCGAAGGTCATCGTCCGGTACGGGTGCTCCCAGTCTCCCAGCACGCCGAGGCGCCGGAACTCCTTCCGCTGGATGTCGATGAACTTCGCTGCGTATTCCCGGCACAGCCGGCGCTTCACGGCCGTCGGGATCGCCTCCTTCTTCTCGCCGAGCGTCTTGTCCACCTGGTGCTCGATCGGCAGGCCGTGGCAGTCCCACCCCGGGACGTACACGGAGAGGGCGCCCGCCATCGTCCGGTACTTGACAATGATGTCCTTCAGGATCTTGTTCAGCGCGTGCCCGATATGGATGTGCCCGTTGGCGTACGGCGGGCCGTCGTGGAGGACGAAGGTGGGGCGGCCGATCCGGTGCTCCACCATCTTCCGGTACAGATCCTCCTTCTCCCACCGGGCGAGCATTTCCGGCTCCCGCTGGGAGAGGTTCGCCCGCATCGGGAAGCCGGTCTGCGGCAGGTTCAGCGTGTCCTTGTAATCCATGCGCCCGCTTCTTTCCATAGGAGTGGAAAAAGTTTATATATCATGGCGTCCGCCTATTTGAACAGGTTCCGGATGTAATCCCCGATGCCGCGCATCCCCTTGCGGAAGTTGTCCACGACGGGGATTACCGGGTGGAGCGGGCACGATTCCTTCGGCGCCGTCCCGGCGAGGTACGCCTCCCGGATCGCCAGGGGGCAGGCGTAGGTGGCGAGGAAGCCGGAATCGGGGTCGATCTCCGCGAACTCCAAGCCGTCCGGCGGGGACAGGACGACGGGCCCGGACAGGGGATAGAGCGCCCGCAGGAACCGCGCCCAGATGCGGAGGCTCCCTTGCGCGCCGGTCAGCCCGGTGTCGGCGCCGGAATCGTACCCCACCCAGACGGCGCAGACCACGTCGGGGGTGTACCCCACGAACCACGAGTCCCTGTTGCCGTCCGTGGTCCCGGTCTTCCCCGACGCGGGGAATCGGATTCCCATCTCCCCGGCCGATTTCGCCGTGCCCCGCGCCAGCACCCCCTCCATCGCGTACCCGGTGAGGAACGCCGCCCGCGGGTCGATCGCCCGCTCCCAGCGGACCCGCTTCGAGGCGAGGATCTCCCCGTCGGCCGTGGTCACGGAGAACAGGGGGAACGGTTCGTAACGGATCCCCAGGGAGGCGATCGTCGCGTACGCGTAGGCCAGCTCCAGCGGGGTGACCTCGACGCTCCCGATCGCCATCGAGGGGACGATGGAGAGAGGGCTTGTGATCCCGGCCGCGCGGGCGGTCGCCGCGACCTCCTCCAGCCCGACCTCTTTCGCCAGCCTCGCCGTCGCGGTGTTCACCGACCCCTCGATCGCCTTCCGGACCGTGATGTCCCCGTACGTCTTCCCTTCGAAGTTCGCGGGGGTCCACAACCCCTGCGGGGTCATGAACGAAACCGGCGCGCCGGACACGATCGTGGAGAGCGTCGTCTCCCCCTTCCCGCGGGCGGCTTGGGAAAGCGCCGCGAGGAGGACGAACGGCTTGAACGCGCTTCCCGGCTGCCGCCTCGCGTTCGCCGCCCGGTTGAACTGGGTCGTGCCGTAGCCCCGTCCGCCGACCATCGCGGTCAACTCCCCGCTGGCGGGATCCACGGCGACCAGCGCCGCCTGCAGCGGCTCGGCCGCGGGGGAGGCGTCCTTCCCGATCTCCTCGAGCCCCCGCGTCACCGCGTCTTCCGCGGCGGCCTGGTGCACGGGATCCAGGGTGGTGTAGAAGCGGTACCCCGTGCGGTAGAGCTTCTCTTCTCCCAGGTCCTCCTCGGTGACCCGCTGGATATAGTCCACGAAATACGACGCCGGCCGCGCGGAAGGGGAGCGCGGCCGGGTCCGGACCGGGGCGGCCGACGCCTTCCGGTACTCGTTTTCCCGGATCATCCCGAGCTGGAGCATCCTCGCCAGGACCGCGTTCCGCCGCTCTTTCGCCGCCGCGGGCTCGCGGAGGGGGGAGTACCGGTTCGGGGACCGGATGATGCCCGCGAGCAGCGCCGACTCCTCGAGGGAGAGATCCTGCGCGCGCTTCGAGAAGTAGTACCCGGCCGCCTCCTCGACGCCGTAGATCCCCATGGAGCCGTCCTGGCCGAAGTAGATCTTGTTCAGGTACATCTCCAGGATCTGCGGTTTGGTGAACCGCAGCTCGAGGACGAGCGCGAGCTCCGCCTCGCGCAGCTTCCGCGCGATGGTCTTCTTCGGGGAGAGGAAGAAGTTCTTCGCCAGCTGCTGGGTGATCGTCGAGCCGCCCTGGGCGTACCGCCGCTCGCGGAGGTTGGCGATCATCGCCCGTCCGATCCCGACGATATCGATCCCGAAGTGGGAATAAAAGCGCGCGTCCTCGGACGCGATCACCCCGTTCCGCAGGACGAGGGGGACGGCGGAGAGGGGGACCGGTCTCCGGGACTCCATCTTCGGACCCAGGATCCGGCCGATCTCCTCCGGTTCGAGGCGGATTTCCTCCTGCGGCGTGTTCGCCGGGGAGACGATCGACATCACGCGCCCGCCTTCGACCTCGAGTTCCGCCGGGCCGCCGTTCCGGGGGGCATCCCCGATCCGGTAGTCGCGGGTGAAGATCCGGATCTTCCCCGCCTCCTCGGAGTACGTTCCGGCCTTGGACGGGTTCCCCGTCACTCTCCGGTAGGAGAGCCTGCGCAGGCGGTCCGGGAAGCGGAGGTTGCCGAGGTGGTCCCCCCGCCGGATCTCCGCGGGGCGGCCGTAGAGGATCGAAGGGATCTCCCAGGCGTCCCGGGCGACCCCGCGCCCGACCTGGAAATACAGCCAGGCGCCGTGGAGGAGCAGGGCCGCCGCGAGGAGCGGGAGGAGGATCTTCCGGATCAGAGCGCCCTTCCCGCCGCTTCGACGAACGGCCGGACTATCGCCATCATGTCGGCGAACTTCTCGAAGGTGAGCGATTGCGGGCCGTCGGAGAGCGCTTTCTCCGGCGTGGGGTGCACCTCGATCATCAGGCCGTCGGCGCCCGCGGCGACGGCCGCGCACGACATCGGCGGGACGTAAGCGGCCACCCCGGTCGCGTGGGACGGGTCGACGACGACCGGCAGGTGCGTCCGCTCCCTCAGGACGGGGATGGCGGAGAGGTCGAGGGTGTTCCGCGTGGAGTCCTCGAAGGTCCGGATCCCGCGCTCGCAGAGGATCACCTGGCGGCTTCCCTCGGAGAGGCAGTACTCCGCGCTCATCAGGAACTCGGTGATGGTGGTCATCATCCCGCGCTTCAGGAGGATGGGCCGCTTCGACTTCCCGATCCGCTTGAGGAGGGTGAAGTTCTGGACGTTGCGCGCGCCCACCTGGAGGACGTCGGAGTATTCGGCGATCGCCTCCACGTCCTGGGGATTCATCACCTCGGTGATCACGGGCATCTCCGCGCGGTCCCCGGCTTTCCGGAGGATCTTGAGCCCTTTCAGCTCCAGCCCCTGGAACGCGTACGGAGAGGTGCGCGGCTTCCATGCCCCCCCGCGCAGCACATGGGCCCCGGCCAGCTTCACCGCCAAGGCGGTGGAGATCATCTGCTGCTCGGATTCCACGGAGCAGGGCCCGGCGATGACGAGCAGCCGGTGGCCGCCGACGGCCACTCCCGGGGCGATCCGCACGACCGTCCGCTCCGGCTTGACCTCGCGGCTGGCGAGCTTGTACGGCTTGAGGATCGGGACGACCCGTTCCACGCCGGGGAGCGATTCGAGGGTCTGGAGCACGAATTTGCCGCGCTCGTCCCCGATGGCGCCGATGACGGTGCGTTCCTTCCCGTGGATCGGGTGGGGGGTGTATCCCAGTTCCTTGATCCTTCCGATGACGGCCCGGCCCTCCTTCGGAGCCGCGCCCTTCTTCATGACGATGATCATGAATTTCTCCCGTCCCGGTTTCGTATAGTTGTCTACAAGGCGTTCCCATTATATCCTCGAACAGTGACCCCGGCGTCCCGGGGAAAAGGAGGGCAGCATGAGGAAGCTTCTGGCGCTTTTCCTGGTGGTTTTCACGGCCGTGGGAGTATCGGTCACCGGGTATGCCGCGGAATCCGACCGGTACGACCGGTACGAGCGGGGATACCGGGACGAGCCGCCACCTCCTCCCCCGCGCCGGGCGGCGGCAGCTCCCCGGCAGCGCCACGCGCAGGCGGGCGAACCGTATTTCTTCGGTCGATTGGGGCTGTTCGACCCCAACACCGACAGGGACGGCCTGAAGGGGTACGATACCGGCGGATCCATCGACGTCGGCATCGGTTCCCGCATTTCGCCGGTCTTCGCCGTCGAGGGATCGTTCGGCGGTTACGCCTCGGAACGCGGAGACGATGAGGCCCGCGTGGGCCACCTGACGATCGGGGGCAGGTTCATCATTCCGAACCCCTTCTTCGAACCGTACCTCGGGGGCGGCCTGGGGCTCTACTCCACCGACCTGGAAGAACGCCGTGCGGACGCGACCATCGACATCGACGACTCCAGCACCGATTTCGGCGGATACCTTTCCCTCGGTATGGACTTCTGGCTCAACGAGCGCCTCGCGCTGAACTTCGAAGGAAAGTACCACTGGGTGGAATCCACGTTCGATGCCCGCGCCGGGAACAGTTTCGACGTGAACATGGGAGGCTGGACAGCCAACTTCGGCATCCGGCTCTCCTTCTGAACCGCGGCGGCGCGGGGGAAACGCCCCGGATCCTCCTCCTCGGGGGGTCCGGGGCATATGCTTTGCCGCCGGGGACGCTGGGGGAGCGGCTGTCCTCCCGGCGCGTCCGGACGCCGTACGGCCCGTCCAACCCGTTCCATCTGTTCCGGAAGGACGGTTTCCGCTTCCTTTTCCTGTCGCGCCACGGGGAACGCGGGTACGAGAAGACCGCGCCCTTCGTGAACTACCGGGCCAACATCTACGCGGCGAAGGCGCTGGGAGTGGAACGGATCGTCGCGTGGACGGGGCCGGGCGCGATCTCGCCGAAGTTCCGTCCGGGCGACCTCGTCCTGCCCGGCGACCTGCTCGATTTCACGCGGGGGCGCCCCTCGACATTTTATGAAGGGAAGGGGATCGGTTTCATCCGCCAGCATCCCGCGTTCTGCGAAACGTTGCGGAGGGCGATCCGGAGCGCCGCCCGGCGGGCCGGCGGGGCGGGGCGCTTCCACTTCGGCGGCGTCTACGCCTGCACGGAGGGGCCGAGGCTCGAAACCGCCGCCGAGATCCGTTTTTTCGCTTCGGCGGGGGCCGATCTCGTCGGGATGACGCTGTGCCCCGAGGCGTTCCTCGCGCGGGAGCTGGAGATCTGCTACGCCCCCGTGGCGTACGTCACGAATTACGCGGAAGGGGTGCGGAATCTTCCGTATCGCCGGGGCGCCCTGTTCGAGGGGATGCTCCCGCCTTCGGCCGCGGCGGCCGTCGAGGCGTCGAAGAACGCGATTCCGGGGATCGCGATCGCGGCGGCGGTATCGATCTCGGAGGCCGAAAGGGATTGCCCCTGCGCGGTTTCGATGGA
Source organism: Deltaproteobacteria bacterium (assembly GCA_021802685.1). Lineage (GTDB taxonomy): Bacteria > Desulfobacterota > Deferrimicrobia > Deferrimicrobiales > Deferrimicrobiaceae > UBA2219. The sequence goes on from JAJZRM010000005.1 coordinate 20,879, forward strand.
AAGATACCGGAAGAAGGGCGTCATCGGGCCCGATTTCCGGGAATGGGTGGCTTCCCCCAAGGGGAGGATCGGTTGAAGCTCACGGACGAACAGATCCACCGCATCTGCGCGGCCATCCTGACCCGATGGAAGGGGAAGGGGCTGATCCGCCCGAAGGCGCCCGACGACGCCATCGTTGCGCGGATGGCCGCCGAATTGCGCAAGGACATCCAGCGGGAAGAGGATCTCGACCGCGAGGCGGGGGAATTGCTCGACCTGCACCTGCGGAAGGCCGGCTCGCCGGAAGCGAACACCCGCATCCTCTTCCAGAAGATCAAGGAACGGCTCGCCGCGGAGCGCGGCATCGTCCTGTGACGGGAGGCCCTTCTTGCGCCTGACCGAATCGCGCATCTCCCACCTGTCTCACCTGTTGCGCAACGCCCTCCGGAAGGGAGGTCTTGCGGATTTCCCGGACGATCCGGCCGCCCATCGGGAGGGGAAAGCGGTGCTGGCGTCGTACGCCAGGGCGGAAGAGGACGCGGACACCCTCGCGCGGGAAAAGATCTCCCGCCTTTCCCGGCGCGTGCCGGAAGGCGGCCGGGAGTGGGATATCCTCTACCGGAAGTATTTCGAAGAGGAATTGGCGCGCCGGAAACTGTAATCCGTTCGAAAATGTCCGACCCCCTTGACATCGGTTTCGCTCCCTCGTATATTGCCTGTTAGCACTCTCTGCTTGCGAGTGCTAACAGCCGGCAGGCCATCAGGCACACTATCGTCAGGAGGAGGCAGCATGAAAGTCAAGCCGTTGCAGGACAGGATTCTGATCAAGCGGGTGGAGGAGGAGGCAAAGACCAAGGGCGGGATCATCATCCCGGACAGCGCCAAGGAAAAGCCGCAGGAAGGCCTGGTCGTCGCCGTCGGCCCCGGCAAGGTGACCGACAACGGGACCCGCGTCGCGTGCGAAGTGAAGGAGGGCGACCGGATCCTGTTCGGGAAATATTCCGGAACGGAGATCAAGGTGGATGGCGTCGAGCATCTGATCATGCGCGAGGACGACATTCTCGCCATCATCAAGTAAGCGGCATCGCCAACATAAGAGCGAATAGACAAGGAGGAAGGATACGATGGCGAAAGTTCTCAAGTTCAGCGAGGATGCCCGCGGCAAGATCAAGGTGGGCGTCGACACCCTGGCCGACGCGGTCAAGGTAACCCTCGGCCCCCGGGGCCGCAACGTGATCATCGAGAAGTCGTTCGGCTCCCCCCTGGTCACCAAGGACGGCGTCACGGTGGCCAAGGAGGTCGAGGTTCCGGACAAGTTCGAGAACATGGGCGCGCAGATGGTGAAGGAGGTCGCCTCCAAGACGAGCGACGTCGCGGGCGACGGTACCACCACCGCCACC
>JAJZRM010000312.1 GCA_021802685.1 Deltaproteobacteria bacterium
CCAGATGCGGTCCAACCCGACGGACAGCAGCAGTTCCATCGAGGCGTTGAAGGCCGACATGCCCACCGTGTTCATGCTCCCCGGCTCGTAGCGCCTCGCGTCGGGAGACAGGCGGAAATCGTAGTTCTCGAAGTCGAACCGGTTCTTCACGGAGTGCCACCCGAGGATCACCGGCTCCACCATCTCCATCACCTCGCTGGAGATGTAGAACGCCCCGATCCCCTCCGGCGAGAGGAGCCACTTGTGTCCGTCCGCGGAGAGCGCGTCGATCCCGAACGACTTGACGTCCATCGGGAGGACTCCGACCGACTGGATCCCGTCCACGCAGAAGAAGATCCCGTTCCGCCGGCAATACTCGCCGATCCCGGAGAGATCGTTCCGGTACCCGTTGGAGAACTCGACCGAGGAGAGGGCGATCAGCCGGGTCTTCCCGTCGCACGCGGCGAACAGGTCTTCCTTGCGCACCCTCCCCTCCCGCGCCGCGACCAGCCGGACCTCCACGTTGCGCGTCCGGAGGCGCATCCAAGGGTAGACGTTCGACGGGTACTCCACGTTCGCGGTGACCAGGTTGTCGCCCTCCCTCCACGGGAACCCGGCCGCCACGTACGACAACCCTTCGGAAGTGTTCTTCACGAAGGCGATCTCTTCCGGGGAGGCGCCGACGATCTTCGCGAACCGTTCCCGGGTCTCGTTCGCCAGCTCTTCCCACTTCCGCATCTGCCACGCTCCCTCGTCCCGGCTCCGCTCGAGCGTCCGGATGCCCGCCTCGGCGGCGCGCGCGGGGATCGGGGAGACCCCGGCGTGGTTGAAGTACAGGAATTCCGCGGCGACGGGGAACTCCGCGGAACGGATCGGCCCGACATCGATCGGCAATGCGTCCTCCTTCGACCGTTCTGGTTATACGTTATAATATTTGCCATGAATTGGTCAGGTGAAAACACGCTGCGGTACAGCCGGAACCTCCTCGTGGAGGAGCTGGGGGAAGAGGGGCAGGAGCGGCTCTTCCGCTCCGCCGTCCTGGTGGTGGGAGCCGGAGGTCTCGGGTCGCCCGCCCTTCTGTACCTGGCCGCCGCGGGGGTGGGCCGGATCGGGGTGATCGACGGCGACCGCCTGGAAGTGACGAACCTGAACCGCCAGGTGATCCATTCCGCCGCCGCCATCGGCCGCTGGAAGGCGGAATCCGCCGCGGACACCCTACGCGCGTTCCGTCCGGACCTGGCCGTGGACGTCTACCCGATGATGCTCACCGCGGAAAACGCCCCCGCCCTCTTCCGGAAGTACGACGCCGTGGTGGACGCCAGCGACAACTTCCCCACGAAATACCTGTGCAACGACGCCGCCGTGGTGACCGGGCGGCCGCTCGTCCACGCGGGGGTCCTGCGGTTCGGCGGCCAGCTCCTGACCATCGTCCCGGGGATGGGACCGTGCCTGCGCTGCCTGATCTCCGAGATCCCCCCCCGCAAGGACTCGCCGGGTTGCGCGGAGGCCGGGATCGTCGGCGCGGCGGCCGGGATCGTCGGCGCGTGGCAGGCGATGGAAGCCATCACGCTTCTTGCGGGGATCGCTCCCCGGCCTTCGGGCAGCCTCCTGACCATCGATGCGCTGACCGGCGAGGTGTCGCGCCTCTCCGTTGCGCGCGATCCCGCGTGCCCGGCGTGCGGGAACTCCCCGAGGATCTCCGACCCGCTCCCGCCCGCGGAATACCGGCAGGATCCGTACTGCCGCGCATGAAGGCCGCTCCTTCCCACGCGCGCCGGAAAGCGGTCGTCCTGCTCTCCGGCGGGCTCGACAGCACGCTCGCCGCCCGGATGGTCTCCGACCAGGGGATCGAGCTGCACGCCATCCACTTCACCTCCCCGTTCTGCACCTGCGGCGGCTCCGGAAAAGGGAACGGGGCCGGATGCAGGTCCCAGGCGAGAATCGTGGCCGACCGGATGGGGATCCCCATAAAGACCGTGTCCAAGGGGGAGGAGTACCTCGAGATCGTCCGGTCCCCCCGCCACGGGCGCGGTTCCGCCATGAACCCGTGCATCGATTGCCGGATCTTCACGCTTTCCAAGGCGCGGGCCTTCATGGATGAGATCGGCGCGTCCTTCCTCGTCACCGGAGAGGTGCTGGGCCAGAGGCCGATGTCCCAGCGGGACGACGCGCTGCGAAGCATCGAGAAGCACAGCGGCTGCTCCGGGATCGTCCTGCGCCCCTTGTCCGCGCGGCATCTCCCCCCCACCGTTCCGGAGAAGGAAGGATGGGTCGACCGGGAGAAGCTGCTCGCCATCACGGGCCGGTCCCGGAAGGAGCAGATGCGACTCGCGGAGGAATGGGCGATCGGGGACTACCCGTGCCCGGCCGGGGGGTGCCTGTTGACCGACCGCACGTTCGCCGTCAAGGTGCGCGACCTGGTGGAGCACTCCCCCGCTTTCGGCATGGACGACGTGCATCTCCTGAAGGTGGGCCGCCACTTTCGGGTGGGGCCGATCAAGGCGGTCGTCGCGAAAAGCGAAGAGGAGAACCGGCGGCTGGAAGCGCTCTGCCGCGGAAAGAACGCCGTGTACATCTCCGACAGCCACCCCGGCCCGTCCGTCGTGATCCTTGGGGGGGAACCGCAGGAGCGCATGGACGTGCTCTCCCGGATCCTCACGAGGTACAGCAAAACCGGGCGGCCGGGCCCCTTCGAGGTGCGCGAGGTCTCCCCCGGCGGGGAGCGCCGTGTGACGGTGCAGGTGAACGAGGACTTTTCGGAGGTGGGACGTGGACTCCTCTGCTGAACGGGTCATCGGGACGGCGACGCCGGACGACCTTGCCCGGTATGAAACGCTCCTCGCCGGCCTTCGGGAAATGGGGTCGGCGGTCGTCGCCTTCAGCGGAGGCGTGGACAGCGCCTTCCTGCTTTACGCGGCGCGGGAAGCGCTGGGTCCCCGTGTCCTGGCCGTGACGGCCACGTCGCCGACTTACCCCCGCTCCGAGCGGGAGGAGGCCGAGCGGATCGCGAAGGAATGGGGCGTTCGCCACCGGCTCGTCGAATCCGACGAGTTGGAGATCCCGGGTTTTTCGGAGAACCCTCCCGACCGGTGCTACCACTGCAAGAAGGAGCTGTTCGGGATCCTCTCCGCCATCGCCCGGGAGGAAGGGTGCGCCGCCGTGTGCGACGGATCGAACGCGGACGACACCCGCGACTTCCGCCCCGGACGGCGCGCGGCGAAGGAGCTGGGCGTGCGCAGCCCCCTGCTGGAATGCGGGCTTTCGAAGGACGCGATCCGGCGCTTGAGCCGCCGGTTCGGCCTCCCCACGGCGGGCCGCGGCTCGTTCGCCTGCCTGTCCTCCCGTTTCCCCTATGGGACGGCGATCGACCGGGAGAAGCTGGCCCGCGTGGAGTCGTGCGAGGAGGCGCTGCGGCGGTTCGGCTTCCGGCAGTTCCGGGTCCGCGTCCACGACACGGTGGCGCGCATCGAGGTGGACCCGGATGAAATCCCGCGCCTCTTCGATCCCGCGACGGCCGACGCCATCGATTCGCATTTCCGGAAGAACGGCTTCCTCTACGTGTCCGTGGACCTCAAGGGGTACCGGACCGGCTCGATGAACGAGGGGCTTGGCGACGCGACCCGCGGCCTCGTCGACGGCCCCCCGGACGACCTGTAATCGACGCCGCCGATCGGCGGCGCGTCAACGTACCCGAGACGGATGTGGTGGAGCGACCCGCAGCCGGACCGCTGTTCGCAGGGGGGTATCCGGGAAAAAACCGATGTCCTTGAGACATCAGCGAAACCGATGTCGCAATGACATCGGTTTTTTTATGTAAGGCACCCGCGCAGAGTGCCGCAAGGGGCGCCCCGAGCACGGGACCTCCCCTGAGGGGGCGTGTCTTCCGAGCGGAGGCAGGAGGCCGGGAGCGAGGAAAACCCGCAGCCGAAGCGAACCATGGAGGGTGAGGCCGCTCCTGCGCCATCCATGGCGCCCGCGGCACTTGGCCATCCATGGCCGT
>JAJZRM010000313.1 GCA_021802685.1 Deltaproteobacteria bacterium
ATGAGCCTCGTTTACATAATATATTTCGCATACATCCGCGTCTTTTCGGTCCATGGAACCCTCGCTCATATGCACGCCTGTTCATACGTTAGGGCTTTCTGCTTGCCCTGTCAAGAACAATTTCGACAGAACAATTTCGACGCAGAAAAACCCGACCCGGCCGCAGCACAACGAAGGACGCGGACCCCAGTGAGGTCTTCGCGCGGGATCAAGGAGGGAAAAACACGTACCGGGCTGTGCCGCATTCGAGAAAATGAATTGTGGCTCAGGAGAAGGTGGAGTTATGATCCCCATATGTCCGGCCGCCCAACCTTCCGGAAAACGACCCTGCTGTTCCTGATCACGCTCCAAGTCCTTGCCGCCCTCGGAGAGGCCAATGCGGGCAATACCGCCCCGAGGTGCGCGACCTGTGCGTCCGCGTCGTACCTGCTTGCCAAGGATTCCCTTGGCGGCGATTCCCATCGGAGCAAAGCCGACGATTTGACTTCCTTCGGCGGGCGCGGCATGGAGCACACGCAACACTTTCTTTGTGCGTCCTGCCTTGGACCGTTCGCGCAGGCGGCATCCGTCCCCGATGGAAGCCGGGAGCGTCAATCACGGCGGTATTGTCCCGCGGATGATTCTTCTTTGTTTGATACGCCCGTCTTCCTGCCCCTGAAACCTCCGCGTACCTGATCTCCAGCCGGCCGGCCGGCAGTCCACCGATCCACCCAACGACCGAAATTCGCGGGTCGCCCGCCTCCATCTTCGTTGCAAGGAATGCGCGGACATCGCCCGTAAATAAAATGCCGTGAGGTGACACCCGATGAAGGCCACCGAAGTTCTCATGGACGAGCATAAGGGGATACTTGCGATGCTCGATACCCTCGAAAAGGCATGCGAGGCGATCCAAGCGCGGGAAATGTCGGAACTGAGACGTATCGAGCAGATCCTGGAATTCTTCTCCGTCTTCGCCCACGCGTGCCATTTCGGGAAGGAGGAAGACATCTTCTTTCCGGCGGTGGAAAGGTTAGGCGAAGTCCTTGAAGGCTGGCCGACCAGCGCGTTGCGCCACGAACACGTGCTCGTCCAAGGGGTCTTCTCGGGAATGCGCGCACCCCTCAAGGAGTTCGAGAAGAATCCGCTGAACAGCGTCTTCAGATTCTTGCCCAACGCGAGGGAGTACATCGGCCTACTCCGGGACCACATCCGCGAAGAGGAGAAGGTCCTTTTTCCCATGGTCGACGCCCACATGTCCGTAGGTGAACAGGAACATCTCTCCGAGGAGTTTGGGAAGATCGAACGGAGCATCCTCAACAGGTGCGGGAAAAGCCTCGTAAGAGGTGAAGACGGCCTTCCCGTACTGGCGGCAAGCACGGGATCTCCCGACACCCCAGAGCAGGGCGCATGAGCGCGGAGGAATCCAGCCTCGCCGGTAGCTTACGCAAGGAAGGTCTGGAACAGAACACCCGAGACGATCGCGAAAGCGAACCAATAAAGGATATAGAAGACCGTCGCGCGCCGGCCAATGACGTTTCGCGCCATGAGCATCGTCGGGATGCAGGTCCCGACCGAGCCGAGCAGAAAGGTAAGCGCGGGACCCGGCCCGAGCCCACGAGAGATAAGCGCGAACGTGACGGGAACCTCCTCTCCCTCGCAAACGTAGAGCGGAATCCCGACCAGCGCCGCCAGGAGGTACGCCCAAGGCCCGGATGATCCACCCAGGAAGCGAGGGATCGCCTCTTCGGGAAGGAGCGCGGATAGCGCAGCGGCGATCAGCATGCCGAGGAAAAAATACGGAGTGACGGCGCGTAGGACGGCCCGGAAGCTGCGCCAAAAACCTGTGGCTTCAGGCGGAGCTTGGTTGCAGCTCGGCTCATCTGGCCCACACCTTTCTTGCCCGCACGCCGATTCCGCCGCCATCGAAGCGGAAAGATCATCGTTCTTCCGGGAGCCGGCAAACCACCCCTCGAAACGATTGATGATGAGCCCCAATAGAACGCTGCCGAACAGCGAGGCCGCGATCCGGGCCGCGGTCATCCTCCATCCGAGCATCCCCCAGGTCAACGCGACCGTGACCGGGCTCAGGAGCGGAGAAACGAAGATGAACGCGGCGACGGCCCCGAGCCGTGGATTGGCCGTCCCGCGAAGCCCGGCGGCCATGGGCATCGTCGCGCAGGAGCACCCCGGGAGAATGGCGCCGGCGGCCACCGCAGCCAGGAGGGACCTGAGGCCGTCTCCCCCGAACAGGCGATCGCCCCACTTTTTCGGGAGGAACGTCTGCAACGCGGCGCCCGCCGCAGCGCCGGCGAGGAAGAAGGGCGATACTTTCAGGACGAGAACAGCAAACTCCCGTCCCGTTTCGAGCAGATTCCGGGACACCGTCCCAAGCAGCGCATCCGTCATATTTCACGCCCCTTCCAGCAAACCAGGCGGAACGACGCCCCTGCCTTGGCCGGGGCAAGTGCCCGCATCGGGCTTGACGGGGACATTATATTTTCATATTATCGAAAATATCAAGTTAACCGGGGGCCGAACGTGCCGAGAAACGAAACCGTGTGCCGGGAGATCTGCTTCAATGAAGAGCTCGTTTCCTCGGTGCGGAAAAAGATCACCCGGGAGGACTTCGCGGGACTCGCCGAGATCTACAAGCTGCTCGCCAACCCGATGCGGCTTAAAATCATCTTCGCCCTGGGAAAGGGGGAGCTCTGCGTCTGCGACATCGCGAACGCCATCGGCTTGAGCATCCCCGCGACCAGCCAGCAGTTGAAGCTGCTGCGCATGGGAAACATCGTCCGGTTCCGGACGAATGGCAAGATGGCCTACTACTCCCTGGTCTCCCCGAACCTGTACGACGCCATCCGGAACGACACCCAGTTCATCACCGGACGCGGTCCGGGCGGGAAATAATCCTCTCCGAAAAGGAGTACGCCGTGAAGCGCCCGATCCCCATCGCCCTGTTAGCCTCGTTGCTCGTCCTGGCCATCCTTCCCACCGCGTCTTCGGGATTCTCGCCCTTCCCGAAAGCGGATGGGGTTGACGTGGCCAACCTCATCTCCGACCCCTTCGCCTACAAGGGGGAATTGACCGTCCGGGGCGCCGTCATGAACGTGGATCCGGGGAAGAAGATATTCCAGATCATCGACTACCGGGAATACCGGGCGTGCCGGACCGTGGATTGCGCGAAGGAATGGACCACGGTCCTCTACGAAGGGAAACTCCCGGAGAGGATGAACGTCGTCGAGGTCACGGGGAAGGTGGAGAAAAACACTGCAGGAAAAGGCGGTTTCGTCTTCCGGGCGAAGGGGGTGAAGGTGAAATGAGGCCCGCGACGCTCATCCTCCGCAACATCACCCGGCGCAGGAGCCGGTTCGCGTTCACCCTGCTCGGGATCACCGTAGGTATCGCGGCACTGGTGACGCTTCTGTCCCTGGGGACAGGGCTTGAAAAGGAGGTTCGCAAGCAGGCGGATGTATTGGGGGCGCATCTCGTCATAACCCCCAGGGGGTGGTGCGCCTACGAACAGATTTCGGTCCTGACGGGAGAGACCCTTCCCGAGGCGATTCCCGATGCGGACGTACGGAAGATCTCCGCCATCAAGGGGATCCAGGTCATCCCCTACCTCACGCAGCGGACCGCTCTAATGAACCAGCCGGTCCCGGTCGTCGGCATTCCCCCCGACAAGATGAAGGCGTTCAAGAAGTGGGAAATCGGAAGGGGAGAATACCGGCTCGACGGGCATGGCATCGTGGTCGGCCACGGCATCGCCAAACAGTTCAAGCTTTACGTCGACCAGGTCATTCCGATCCGGGGGAAGGATTTCCGCATCTGTGGAATCTTGGCCGAGGTGGGAAACCGGGACGATCTCGCCATCTATCTTGACCTTCCCGTCGCGCAGGAGCTTTACGGAACCGGCGACAAGGTCTCCTTTCTCTCGGTCAAGGTGGACGACATCTCGCAAATCGACA
>JAJZRM010000314.1 GCA_021802685.1 Deltaproteobacteria bacterium
ATACGCCCGGATGCTCCCCCCGTTGATGTCGTTCAATTCCACGTCCACCACCTCGAATCCGTGGAGATTCAGCAGGTGTTCGAACGAAGTGAGGGAGTAGTACTCGAGGTGCTCGTGGCAGATGTTGCCGAACTCGTTCGTCTTCAGCATCAGCGGGAGATAGCTCATCTGGACGATCCACAGCCCTTGCGCGGCCATGACGGTTTTTATGTCGGAGACGAACTTGTTGGGGTCTTCCAGGTCGTAGAACATCGCGATGCTGGTTACTACCTTCGGGCGGCACCTGGCCAGGTCCGGGTCCTTCCCGAACGTCTCCAGGTCGAAAAACCCCACCACCAACTTGTCGGCGATCTTCCGGGAGAAGACCGCAAGGTTTTCCGCCGGGTCGAAGCCGACCTTCCGGATGCCTCCCGTCCGGTACGAAGCCAGGAGCGTCCCGTCGTTGCACCCGATATCGACGACCGCCTCGCCTTCCTTCAGGTGGATGAGCGTCTCCGCCTTGTTCGCGATGTCGGCGAGGGCGTTGCGCATGGTCTGGTTGGTCCCGGAGCGGTACCAGTAGTTCTGGTACATCGTCTCCGCCGGTACGGTGTGCTTCAGCTGCAGCAGGCGGCAGCGCCGGCAGATAACGAGTTCGAGGGGCGCTTTCGTCCCGTCGGGTTCTCCGGGGGCGATGAAGTTCGATACGTAGTGCGCCCCAAGATCCAGGACGGGCTCGAGCGCGCTGTCGCAAACGCGGCAGGTGGTCCTCGTGATCATCTTGTTCTCCTTATTTCCTCCAGGTCGGCATCCACCATCATCCGGACCAGTTCCCGGAAATGGACCCGCGGTTCCCAGCCCAGCAGTTCTCTGGCTTTCGTGGGATTCCCCACCAGCTGCGCCGTCTCCGGCGGCCGGAAGGATTCGCTTTCCTGCGCCACGAAATCACGGTAATCCAATCCCACGTGGGAAAACGCCTCCTCGCACAGGTCGCGGACGGAATGGGTTTCCCCGGTGGCCAGAACGAAGTCGCCCGGCTGATCCTGTTGCAGCATGAGCCACATGGCCCGGACGTAATCCCCGGCGAACCCCCAGTCTCGGCGGGAATCCAGGTTTCCGAGACGGAGCTCCCTTTCGAGCCCCATGCGGATCCGCGCCGCCGCGCGCGTGATCTTGCGGGTGACGAACTCCGGGCTCCGCCGGGGGCTCTCGTGGTTGAAAAGGATCCCCGAACACGCGTACAGGCCGTGGTTCTCCCGATAGGTGATGGCCATCAGGTGGCCGTACACTTTAGAAACGCCGTACGGATTCCGGGGGTGGAACGGCGTGGTTTCCGACTGGGGAACTTCCCTCGGTTTCCCGAAGATCTCGCTGCTGGATGCCTGGAAGAACCTCGCTTCCGGGGTGATCTTCCGAATCGCCTCGAGGAGCCGCGTCACTCCCATCGCCAGGACCATGGTGGCCAGTATGGGCTGATGGAAGGATGCCGAGAGGACCGAGTTCGCTGCGAAGTTGTAGACCTCCGAGGGGCGGTATTTACGGAAAATGGATTCGATGTGTTCCTGGTCGAACAGGTCGTCCTCCGCGACCTCGATCATGTCCAGGATATGCCGGATCCGGTCGATATTTGCTGGGTTATGGTCGGGGATGGTCCCGACCACCCGGTATCCTTTTTCCAGGAGGAATTCGGACAGGTATGACCCGTCCTGGCCTCCGATCCCCGTGATCAGGGCCGTCGGCCTGGAAATGTGCGTCTGGGTGCCCATGGGGAACGTTGAGATCCTTGCCGTGCTCCGCGGATCGATTTGTGCGGCTTATTTCTTGGTCCCCTGCCGATGCCCGAAGGCGCTGAACGGGCTGTTCGAGATGTTGTACCTGGGGATCTTGTTCTTCCCCCGGAATAAAATACAGTACAACAAGGTCAATGTGTTTACCAGACGACCCGGGGCGACGGCGATCCCCCATGCCGCGGTCCTTTTGGCGGTGGTGATCTTCCGGGGGGCAATCCAGCGCCTGTACTCTTCGATGGAATAGGATCCCATCGCACGGTGGGTAAGCAGGGGTTTCAAGCCTTTCCATGGTTCCCTTGGGCAGACTCTTTCCTTGGTCCTGTCGGAAAAGGCGGGAAAGGACCAGACAAGCCCCGGCCATTTGACCATCCATATCTCGAAACTGCGCGCTGCCCACGATAAATTGGCATTGCGAACAGAGACGAGAGGACGGGCGACGATTAGAGCCTCTCCCGGCAGGCGCTCCTGGAAGATCACACCCACGTGGATGAACATGGATCCGAAGTAGGGCGTCCGCCTCCTCGACAGCCAAAGGCTCCGCCGGATGACGACGCTCGGGATGAAGGAAAGATGGTTTGCGGTGTCCGCAAACAATCGCTCCGTTTCCAGGGGGGGGTAAATCCTGTTCTCAAGAAGGGAGAGTCTCCTTTCCCCGATCGTCTCCGCCAGGTCGCAGTCCTTGTCCTCGGCATTGACGACGATCAGTTCGTATCTTCCTTTACAATGCCCAAGCACTTCCGCGACGGCTCCCGGCGTAAGGACGTCGTCGTCCGACATCATCCAGCAGTATTCTCCCTTCGCGAGCTCGACTGTCCGGTCATAGTCCCGGTCCACGCCGCGGTTCTCCTCCTGTCTCAGGTACCGGAGGCGGGGGAAACGACGGGCGACCTTCTCCACCACATCGCCGGTCCCGTCAGTTGAAGCGGCGTCGAGGACCACGACCTCGACCTCTTCCGTCGCCTGGGATATCAGGCTCTCCAGCGTTGCGCCGATGAAATCCACCCGGTTCCGGGTGGTGATGCAGAAGGATAATCTGATGTCGCTCATGGACCTCGATTCACCCGGAAAAAAGGGATCTTGCGAATTTATACGCCTTCTCCGCGGGTTTCAACGCGAAGGGCGGAGCGATCTTGAAGAGAAGGATCCGGACTTTGTCGAACAGCGGGTCGTCCCGGTAGATCTTCCCCACCAGGCGAACGAGAAGTGCCATATCTTCCGGAATCCCCATCTCATGGGTCTTCAGTTTGATGTAAAGGAGGTTTACGAAAGGATATTCGTTCCGCAAGACCCGCCGGATGTGGAATGCCTCGGCGCTCCTCTCGCCGAAGAAGGTGTCCGCAAGCCGGTGGTAGCCGTCGATCGCGATGCCGACACGGCGGGCGATTCCCCCCTCGGAAAAGGAATCGTTGTCGTCGCGCTTAAGCAGGTACGTACCCGAAAGGTATTTCACCTTCAGTCCCTCGGGAATCAGCCGGAACAACCTCGCTACGTGATCCCAGCAGCTGCCGACGAACGCCTCGTCCCGCTTTGCGGACTCCCACTTCTCCTTCCGGAATACAAGGGAGCTCATGAAGCTGAAAAAAGCGGTGGTGGTCAAGCCTCGCTCGAAAAACTCCTTTCGGTCCCGGGGGTCCGCAAGCTCGTACACGCTGCCGTCGGCGGCGTCAAGGATCGGATGCGGTCCTCGTGGACGCATCTCGAAGTCACAAAGCGTAAAGCCGCACAGGTAGAGGTCCAGTCCCAGGCGGACCTGGTCGAGCAATCTTTTCAACGCCCCGTCCGCCATCACATCGTCGGCGCTGAACAGCCAGCAATATTCGCCTCGGGCGAATTCGACCGATTTTGCCATGTCCCGGTCGATGCCGCCCTTCCTTTCCAGGCGGTGATAGCGAAGCGCAGGGAACCGGACCTGGCGACCCCGCACGACATCCTCGGTGTTATCCGTCGAGGCCCCGTCGACGACGAGGACCTCCGTATCGTCGGCGACCTGGGAAAGGATGCTGTCCAGGGTTTCGCCGATGAACAGGCCGAAGTTGTACGTGGGTATGCAGACCGAGAGCTTTGGTGCGTTCATGGATTCGAGATCCGGCGGAAAAGGTTCAGGTAGTCCCGGGTCAGATCTGGCGCGGCAAATTTGCGGGCCTGTTTTCTCCCGG
>JAJZRM010000315.1 GCA_021802685.1 Deltaproteobacteria bacterium
TCCCGTCGAAGAGGACAGTCACCCATTCCCTCGCGCAACCCACCTCGCGGCAGGCGCGGTATTCCCGGTAGTCGATGATATTGAAGAGCTTCTTCGCGGGGTTGGCGTCCATCACCGCCCCGCGGACCTTCACCTCCCCTTTGTAGGCGAACGGATCGGAGAACACGGAGGCCACATCGACCCCTTCCGCCTTCGGGAAGGGCGTGAATGCTGCGGCGGGAGTTGCATGGAGTATGAATATCGGAAGACACATCAGGGGCGCGACGGATACGGCGAATCTTGTCTTCACGGATACCCCCTTCACGCGGTGACGAGCTGTTTTTCCCGGGCCCGGCGCCCGGCGATGAACCGGGTGTCGCTTTGGATGGCGTCGAACAGGTTCGGCGAAACGAGGGAGTAGTAAGCCATCTTCCCGTCGGTCCGGAATCGGACGATATTTCCGAATCGCAGGAGTTTGAGCTGCTGGCTGGTGGCGGGAATGCTCAAGCCGATCGCGTTCGCCACGTCGCAGACGCAGAGTTCCCCCTTCTCCAGGGCGAAGATGATCTTAAGACGCATGGGGTTGGCCAGCAGCTTGTAGATATCGGCCAGCGCCTCGAAGTCCACCCCCTTGATCCTCTTCCGGATGGAGGTGACAAGCTTCTCGTTGAAGCATATGTCCCGGCACACGGTATCGCCGCGAGGCATGGGCGTCCCCCTTTCCATTTGTCATTTTCGAAAATACTAAATTATAATAGGCCTGTCAAGCCGGTTGCGCATCCGTTTGCGCTGCACGATCCGGGGAAGGAGGCTACATGCCGGATGCTTTCCTGAACATGGCAACAATGGGAGTGATCCAGACAATGCAGGAGTTCCTCGTCCTCACGGCGAAGGTCTTCCCCTTCTTCCTCCTCGGGGCGGTCGCGGGCGCGGCGTTCCAGGCGCTCCTGTTGCGGAATTGGCCGGACCGGCTCTTCGGCGGCGGGGGCCTTCGGCCGCTTTTCGCGGCCGTGAGCGCCGCCGCGCTGCTCCCAGGATGTTCCTGCGCGACCATGCCCATGGCGGCGGGCCTCAAGGACGCCGGCGCTCCCCGCCTGGGCACCACCACCGCCTTCATCTTCATGTCGCCTCTTCTGAGTCCCGTCACCGTCGTTCTGACCTGGGCGATGCTGGGCTGGCGGATGACCGCGGCCAGGGTCCTGGCCTCCTTCGCCGGGAGCATCGCGATCGGTGTTATCGTCAACCGCTTCGAGGAGTGGTTTTCCGGCGGCCGGCCGGCGACGGCAAAACGCGCTGCGACAACTGAGGGAGACAAACCGGCCTGCGGCGCGGTCTGCAGCGACGAATCCGGCGGAAGTGCGGAAAGTGCTTCCTCCGCCGCACGGTTCGGGGTCGCCCTCCGGGGGATCCTCCGCTCCGTCGCGCCATACTTCCTGCTCGGCATGCTGATCGCCGCCGCGCTCTCCGCGCTTCTTCCCGAGGAGGCGATCCCCCGCTTCCTGGGCGGATCGTCCGGCCCTTGGGCTTACCTCCTGGCAGCACTGGTCGGGATTCCGCTCTACGTCTGCGAGGGGGAGGAGGTGCCCATCACGTTCGCGCTCCTCTCCCGTGGCCTCGGGGCAGGCCCTTCACTGACGTTCCTTCTGGGTTCCGTCGGCACGTGCATACCGACCATGCTGATGTCGCGGAATGTGATCGGTCGGCGGGCAACAGTGGCTTACATCGTCTGTTGGTTCGTGCTCGCAATCGGCTCAGGCGCTCTCTTCCAGGTATTTTCCGTGTGAACCCCGGAGACCGGAACGATCGTCAGTGAAGCCGCCACACCCCATAGCGGCAAGTATTCCCGAATGAATCTTTTTTATTGCCCTCTTCGTCCTGATTCTGTATCATGACGCATGAACGTATGTTCATGTGTATTGAGGTGTGCAGTGGACCGCAATGTTTCAGATATCTGCGAAGTTTATTACGTGGACGAGGAACGCGTGGAGAAAGCTCGCAAGGCGCTCTCCCCCGAAAAGGAGATATTGGCCGTTGCGGAGACGTTCCGCAACCTGGGTGACCCCACGCGGGTGAAGATCCTCCAGGCATTGGCCATCCAGGCACTTTGCGTGTGCGACCTAGCGAAGCTCCTGGCGGTCAGCGATTCCGCGACGTCGCACCAGCTCCGGGTTTTGCGCAGCCAGAAGCTCGTCCGCTTCCGGAGGGAGGGGAAGATGGTTTACTACTCCCTGGACGACGAACACATCGACAACCTGATGAGGGAGGCTCTGCGGCATATTCGTGAAGGTGAGGGGCCCGTTCGGGCGGGTGCGATGAAGGCCGGTGAAGACAGGGTTTAACCTGGGATTTTTTTGCCGATTCGCATGAATGCATGTTCATACGTTAATGACATTACTCGATGAGGGGAGCGTGACATGGAAAGCGTAAAGGAACGTGCGGCAACGGATTGCGCCTGCGGCGAAGTGTGCACGTTGGCATCGCGTCGGGTATTTCGAGTGGAGGGGATGGATTGCCCCCATGAATCCGGGCCGATCATCACCGCCTTGTCGGGCATCCCTGGGGTCGGAAAAGCCGTTCCGTCCTTTTCCGATTCCACGCTCACCGTGGAGTTCGACCCGCACGCCGTGTCCGCAGAGCGCATCGTTCAGGCGATCGATGAGGCCGGGTTTCGCGCAAACGTCGAGGAACGTCAACAGGAAGACCTTCCCTTTTGGGAGCGTTACGGGCGTCTGGTTGCAACCGCCCTCTCCGGAGTATCGCTTCTCGTCGGGCTGGTCCTGCAACTCTTTCTTGGATGGGATTCCGCGGCCAAGCCGTTCCTTCTCCTGTCCGCGGTTTCGGGGGGATGGTACGTCTCCCAGCGGGCGTGGCAAGCCTTAAGGCACCGTCAGCTGGAGATGAACTTTCTGATGACCACCGCCGCGGTCGGCGCCCTCCTGATCGGGGAGTGGGCGGAGGCGGCTTCGGCGATGTTTCTCTTCTCCCTTGCGCAATACCTGGAGGCCCGCAGCATGGACCGGGCCCGTAACGCCATTCGGCGCCTGCTGGACCTCTCGCCCAAGGAGGCGACCGTGATCCGGCAGGACGGGGAGGTTCGGCTGCCGGTCGAACGGATCGCGGTGGGGGAACTCGTCCTTATCCGTCCGGGCGAGCGCATTCCGGTGGACGGAATCGTCAAGGAGGGCACATCCTCCGTCAACCAGGCCCCGATCACCGGGGAGTCCGTTCCGGTACCGAAGACCCCCGGCTCCCACGTCCTGGCGGGGAGCTTGAACGGAAGAGGAACGCTCGAAGTCCGGACCACCCGGCTCGCCTCCGATAATTCGCTGGCGAGGATCATCCACCTCGTGGAGAACGCCCAGGCCCAGCGTGCGCGCAGCCAGGCGTTCATCGACCGGTTCGCGCAGTACTACACCCCGGCGATGATCGCGTTTGCCCTCGCCCTTGTCGTCGTGCCTCCCCTTGTCTTCGGCCAGCCTTTTTCCACGTGGTTCTACCGCGGACTCGTGGTCCTGGTGATCGCGTGTCCCTGCGCTCTTGTGATTTCGACGCCCGTTTCCATCGTCTGCGGACTTACTCGGGCTGCCCGGGAGGGGATCCTATTCAAAGGCGGGGTGTACTTGGAGGAACTGGGGCGGATCCGCACCTTCTTCTTCGACAAAACCGGGACATTGACTCTTGGCAAGCCCCAAGTCGTTGCCATCCTGCCTTTCCGTCACCGGTCGGAGCAGGAGGTCCTTCGCCTCGCGGCGGCGATCGAATCCCGGTCCGAGCACCCTCTCGCCGAAGCCATTCTGGATGTCGCGAGACACCGAGGAGTCCAACCTCCGGCGGCAAACGATGTGCAGGCCGTACCCGGTAAGGGGATTCGGGGGCGGGTGAACGGAGAGACCTTCCTCGTGGGCAACCCTTCCTTTTTCAACGGGACTTTCGGG
>JAJZRM010000316.1 GCA_021802685.1 Deltaproteobacteria bacterium
AAAATTTGAAGCCCAACCACATCAGGATTTATATCATCTATACTTCTAATCGCTATATCAATACACTCTTCAGGTTTATAATCGTTCAAGAACAATGTTGTAACGTTATGCCCTTTGCTTTCGATAAATGAATGTAAATATCCCAGACCAATTGGGTAATGTGAATTTTCCTGTATTTCCTGAGATCTTTGCTCATCCTCAATAGATGCGGTGATAAATATTATTTTCATATAGAAAATTTCTTTTTTACTTGTCACGACCCGAAAGGGAACTCACATCCGACTATTTTCTTCCTTCGATTCTCTTCCGTTTCAACTGGGCTGGAATTCCGAACACAGTGTAAACTCTCCGGACATCAGGCCATAGAGGATATGTTGGACGGACGAGAAGCGGGTGTTCGGCTTCAAGTCGTTCGAGAACTTGCACACCGTCATCTTCCTCGTAGACGGAAAAATCAACATCGCGCTGCCAACTCAAACATGGCCTAAAGAATCTGCTACCGGCGCATCTTACTTGCATTACTGTACTTGATACCCGGCCTGGGTGGTACACTTTTCAATGACGTTTTTTTTGTACGGTTTTAACCGTCATTCGACACGAGACGACGGATCCGAAATTCTCCCTCAAGGGATGTGATCCGCCGGCACAAAAAACTGGCCGGGATCGCGCGGTTTCTCCGGGCATCGAAGAAATCTCACCAGCTTCGACCGCCCAACCATCGGATAGAAAAACGGATCCGGTCGCACAGGTTCCTCTAAATCCTGGCCCTGCGGATGGAGCGATGGATGGGGAATGTTCAATCGAATGTCAGTAATATCCTCGTAATCCAGATGGGCGACGTCGGCGACGTCGTCCTGGCGACCGCCTCGTTCCATGCGCTGAAGGACCTCCTGCCGAAGGCGCGCGTCTTCGCCCTCGTCCGGAAGGGATGCGGGTCGCTCCTTTCCGCGGACCCCGCGTTGAGCGGCGTCTTCGAATCCCGCCGGGGCGGCGGGAACCCCCTGGATGCCGCGAGGGAGAACCTGGCGCTGGTCCGGAATCTTCGTGCCGAGCGGTTCGACCTGGTGATCGACCTGCGGACGGGGGACCGCAGCGCCCTCCTCGCGCTTCTCGCGCGGGCCCCGGAAAAGGTCGCCTTCGCGGGCGACGGGGCGTGGTGGAGACGCCACGTTTTCACCACGCTGTTCGAAACCCTCGATACGGCGCCGCCCCCCGCCCATCCGGGAGCCGACCAGTCCCTGAGGGTACTGCGCGCCGCGGGGTTCGCCGTGGGGAACCTCCCGCCGCGGCTGCACGTTTCCGCGGAGGCGGATTCGGCGGCGCGGGAGATCCTCGCCGCGGCGGGAGTCCTTCCCGACGCGCGCTTCCTCACGGTCAACCCGTTCTCCCGGTGGAAGTACAAGGAGTGGAAACCCGACCGCTGGGCCGAGGTGATCGCGCGGCTCGGAGAGCGGCACGGGATCCGGTCGGTGCTGATCGGAACCCCGGAAGAGTCCGGCGCGGCGGCGCGGATCGTGGAGACGACGGGAGGGGCGGGCGTCTCGATTGCCGGAAAGACGTCGCTGGGCGAACTCGCCGCGGTGCTCCGGCGGAGCCGCCTGCACCTGGGAGTGGACAGCGCGGCGCCGCACATCGCCGCGGCGGTCGGCACGCCCACGCTCACCCTCTTCGGCCCCTCGGACTGGCGGGCCTGGATCGTCGCGGACGGCCTGTGCCGCGTCGTGACGCCGGACATGCCGTGCATCCCGTGCGGGCGGAAGGGGTGCGCGGGAAAGGAACGGAGCGCCTGCCTCGAGGAGATGCCGGCGGAGAGGATGCTGGACGCCGTGGAGGAGATGCTTCCGGCGGCCCTGGCGCGGACCATCCCCGCCGGCCGGTGACGCCCGGCAGGTCGGGAACCCGGCGGAAGCGACGAATCGGGGTCACCTGCCGGCATCGCCTCGAAGCAGTCTCTTTGCCGACCGCTCGAGGCGACGGGGGAGATTCGTCAACGCCGCGTACGCGGCTCCGATTCTCAGCGACCGCGGCGATGCCGCCTCCGCCTCCAGCGCATCCCGGAAAAAAGCCTCGCGGGCCGTTCCCCCCGGATCGTTCCGGAACAGGCGATCGAAATCGGAGGACAGGTTCCGGTAATTCCTTTTGAGGAACGTCCGGCCCGATCGCGACCAGAGGCTCTCTCCAAGCGCTTCCCGGTAATAGCGTTGCAGCATGAGGGCTTCCGACGGAAACGGTCCGCTGGCCGCGTCCCGGCTGTCCTGGCGCGGGTGAACCCGATACTTCACGAACGCATCCTTCAGGAGCACCGCTCCCCCCGCACGGGCCACTTCCATAAGGAACGGGCGATCGAAGATCTTCCCGTAGGCCCCGGTGTCGCAGGCCGTTCGGCGGAATACTTCCGTACGATAGACGGCGGAACAGAACGGAAAGGGGAACCCCGCGTAAAGTTTCCTGGCGAACTCGCGCCATGACAGCATCCCGGTCGTTCTTTCCGGCGATACCGCCGCCCACTCCCGGGCGTCCGGCGCCGCCTCCCCTTTCATCGCCGATCCGATCAGTGTCGCGTCGGGAAATGCGTCGGTCACGGCCGAGACGGCGCCGAGGTACCCGGGATGAAGCAGATCGTCATCGTGAAAGACCATCACCCATTCGGCCGTCGCGATCCGTTGGATCTCCCGCCAGCACGCCGACAGGTCGTTCGCGTCCCGCCGGGCATACCGCACGCCGCGGGTCGCGAAGGATCGGACGAATTCGCCGGTGCGATCCGTGCTCCCGTTGTCCACGACCTGGATGGATGCCGCCGGAACGGTTTGCGCCAAGAGCGATTCGAGTGTCGCGGGAAGCAAGGCCGAGCGGTTGTATGTAACGACAAAAATCTCGATCGCCGCCGCACCGTCCATCAGGAAATCTCCCGGATCAGGCCGACGATCCAGTCGGCGAATCCATCGAAGCGGTGCCTTGCCCCCTCGGGGCTCGCCAGGTAGTCGCGGCCGGCCGCGAGCATGGCCATGGCCTCCTCGGCCGGCATCGAGCGCATCCGATCGGCAAGGTCGGCCGGCGAGGCGTATCGCCTCGCATCCAGAAAGCCGGCGGCGGGTACGAACTCCGAGATGTCGGGGGCGCCGAGATAGACCGGAACGATTCCGGCGACGAAGCAGTCGACGATCTTTTCGGTGACCCAGCCGGGACATGCCGTGTTCTCGTAGGCGATGCCGAAACGGTACCGGCGCATCGTCTCGCGCTTGCCGGCGCAGGGGCCGCGGAACACCGCGGAGACCCGGCGCAGTTTTTCTTTCCACCGGGGAGGCAGGTTGTCGAGATTTTCCCATCCGGACCCGAAGACGTCGATTTCCTGTCGCCGGGCGAGGCATTCCAGGAGGTCCAGTCTTCGATCATGCAACTGGAATCCGCGGAACGCCCGGTATGTCGGAGACAGCGCCTTGCGAACGCCGTTGCGGAGAGCCCTCGCGAGGTTCCCGTGCCCGCGGAGGCGCTCGAAATTCCATGTCCGTTCCCTCCAGTATTTGTTCGCCGCCACCAGGACGGCATGCCCCCGTTCGTCCCAGGGCGCCGGCGTGCCGACTTCTTCCTTCCAAAAGCACGGGAATCTCAAGGACAGCCAACGGGTCGACGGCTGCCGATCGTGGGCCGGCAACGGCACGACGGGACCCACGGCAAACCGGAACGGGGGGCAACGCCGCTTCAGCCGGTCTATGGAACGGTAGGCGACCAGGGGGGATCCGAACATCGCGAGAACCGCCGGAACCGCTCCGCGCCGGCAAAGTTCCCGGCCATGCCGCGCATCGAGTTCCTGTACGACGTGAATCTCGTCGGCGCGCCACTCACCCGATTCCAATTTCGCAAGGGCCAGATCCCCGGAAGCCACCTCGATTCCC
>JAJZRM010000317.1 GCA_021802685.1 Deltaproteobacteria bacterium
TTCGAGGGAGATGTGGTCCTTTGCGATCTTCAGGACCTTGCGGACCTTCTCGAGCGGAATGTCCATCCGCTCCGCGATCTCCTCGGGGGTCGGCTCGCGTCCCAGTTCCTGCACCAGGTACCGCGAAGTGCGGATGAGCTTGTTGATCGTCTCGATCATGTGGACCGGGATCCGGATCGTCCGCGCCTGGTCGGCGATCGCCCGAGTGATCGCCTGGCGGATCCACCACGTCGCGTATGTGGAAAACTTGTATCCCCGGCGATACTCGAACTTGTCCACGGCCTTCATGAGGCCGATGTTCCCTTCCTGGATCAGGTCGAGGAACTGCAGCCCCCGGTTCGTGTACTTTTTCGCGATCGACACCACCAGCCGGAGGTTCGCCTCGACCAGCTCGCGCTTCGCCTCCCGGACCTTCCGCTCGCCCTGCTCGATGGCCGCGAGGGTCACCTTGATCTCCGGGGCGGACAGACCCGCCTCCCGCTCCACTTTCCGGATCGCGTTCCGGGAATCCCGCAAGGTGGCCTCGAACTCGACCAGGCGGTCCTTTTTCACGTGGTGCTTCGACGCGGCCTTCGCCAGCCCGTCCTTCTGTTCCTTGATCTCCTTGAAGAGCCGGACGAGTCCCTTTTCGGTAAGCCGGACCTTCTCGCAGCACTCCCGGATCCTCGCCTCCGCCTCCTCCACCAGGTCGGCGTACCGGCGGATCTTGTCGCCGATGACCTCGATCTGGCGCTCCTTCAGGTGGATCTCCTGGATCGATTCGACCACCCGGTCGTGCAGGCCGGATACCTTGGCCTTCAGGAGAAGCCGTTCCTTCTCGGGGACGCCGCCCTTCCGGAGGCGCTGTTCGATCTCGATGGCGGACTGGTGCGTCCTGCGGATGCGCATGATGATCCGCTGCACCTTCTCCAGCGCGGCTTTCTCCTCCTCCTCCGTCGACTCCTCGTCGAGGTCCTTGATGACGTCCCGCACCAGCGTCTCGCCGCTGCGGAGCTTGTCGCCGACCCGGAACAGCTCGTCGAGGGCGATGGAGCAGCTCTTCACGGAGGAGACGATCTCCCTCTCCCCGTCCTCGATCCGCTTCGCGAGGGTCACCTCGCCCTCGCGGTTCAGCAGCGGGATCGCCCCCATCTCCTTCAGGTACAGCCGCACGGGGTCGTTCCCCTTGATTCCGCCCGGGTATTCGAACTCTTCCTCCACGGCCGGCTCCTCCTCGACGGCCGCTTCCTCCTCCTCCTCCTCCGCCACCGCTTCCTCCCCGATCAGGAGATTCGCGACGGGGATCGGGACCTTCTGATAGTCGTCCACGACCTCGATGGAGTTCTCGCCGAAGATCTCCATGACATCGTCGATCTGGTCCCCCGTGAGGACATTCGGGGGAAGGACGCTGTTCAGTTCATCGTAGGTGACGAATCCCTGCGCCCGCCCTTTTTCCACCAGCCCGTCGATGCCGTCTGGAGTTTTACGCCTCGCCATTTCCGCTTCACCTCGTCATCGGGATCTGCGTTCCGATTCCAACCGCTCTTTTTCCTTCTTCGCGGCCAACACGCGGGCAAGGAGGGCCACTTTCTCCTCCTCGGACCGCGCGGCTTTCATCCGTTCCTGGAGCTCCCCGATTTCCCGCTGCCGGTCCCGGATGCGCAGGGCAAGGACCACGCCGGGATATCGTTTCCGCGCTTCCCCCGCCGGGATCTCGGCCCGGACGATATCGGCGGACAGGCGGTTGCGCACCGCGTCGGGGAGCGGCTCCGAAAGGAGCGTGGCCGCGTCCTCCGACGGACCGCGTCCCGCGAGCTCGGCCAGCCGGTCCAGCACCTCCCGGGCACCCTCCCCCGTCAACAGGTCCCCGACCCCGTCCCGGCTCGCTTCGAGCGCCAGGGAGGGGTCCGCGGCCAGCAATTGCAGGAGACGGCTCTCCTCCGGCATCGGGTCCTTCGAAGCCGGCGGCCCTTCCGCGGGAGGGGGGGCCGGCTTGCCCGCCTCCCCCAGCTGCCGATGGATCGTTTCCACCGGGAGGCCCGCCGTCTGCGCCACCCGCTGCACGTATAGCTCGCGCTCCGCGGGAACGACGACCCATCGAAGGTACTTCTCCATTATCCGCACATAGGAGAGTTTCCCGGAAATGGTCCCAAGATCGTATTTCCTGGAAGCTCCCCGCTCGATGTATTCCATCAAGGGCACCGCGCTCTCGATGCGCCGGACCAGCTCCTCGGCGGGCGCCGCTTTCGCCCAATCGTCCGGGTCCGTCCCCTTCGGAGGAAAAAGGACCTTCGGACTGACGCCGGCCGCGTATAACGGCCCCCCGGAACGAACGGCTGCCATTTTTCCCGCGACGTCGCCGTCGTAGAATAGGATGACGTTCTCGGACAACCGCTTCAGGATTCTGGCATGGGCATCGGTCAGGGCGGTCCCGCACGTCGCCACGACGCTCCGAATCCCTTTCTGCCACAAGCCGATCAGGTCCATGTATCCTTCGACCACCGCCACGCGCCCGTCGCTCCGGATCGCGGGAAGCGCCTGGTGCAGTCCGTACAGGAGGGAACTCTTCCGGTAGAGTTCCGATTCGGGGGAATTCAGGTACTTCGGGACGGCGTCGTCGACCGCCCGGCCCCCGAAACCGCAGATGCGCCCCCGGGCGTCCGCGACCGGGAAGAGCACCCGGCCGCGGAACCGGTCCCGGTACCCCGTGCCGGAAGGGATCAGCAGTCCCGCCGCCGCCGCCCGCGACGGTTCGATCCCTCCCCGTTTCATCGCGGCGAGCAGTTCCCCGCCGCGTCCCGCCCAACCCAGGGAAAATTCCTGTTCCGCCTGCGGGGTCACGCCGCGCCGCCGCAGGAAATCGTGCCCCGCCTTCCCCGAGGGGGCCCGCAACAGGTCCCGGTACGTTTCCGACGCAAGGCGCAGGATGGCGTACAGATCCTCCTTCGGCCGCTCCCGGGAAGGACCGCCCTCGTACCGGACCGTCACGCCGTACCGCTCGGCGAGTTCCTCGACCGCATCCGAGAAGGAAAGGTTGCGGGCCTTCATCAGGAAATGGATCACCGATCCCCCTTCCCCGCAGCCGAAGCATTTGAACGCCTGCCGGGCGGGATGGACGAAGAAGGACGGCGTCTTTTCGCGGTGGAACGGGCACAACCCCCGGTAGCTCGCCCCGGCGCGGCTCAAGGGCACCGTTTCGGAAATCACCTCGATGATTTCCGCGCGGTCCCGTACTTCCCGGATCGTGCTTTCGGAGATGCGGCCTCCCACGGGTCTCCTTGAAGCAGTATCCGCCTCGCGCCTTGTCTTCCGGCGTGGGGGGTTCGGGAAAAAACGCGCGACGGCGTCGCCGGCGTGAAAAAACCGTTCGTTCCTCTTCTATCCCGCGAGGAGGCGCTTGACCGTCTCGCCGACCGCCTTGCCGTCCGCGCGGCCCGCGACTTTCGGCATGACCGCCTTCATGAGGCGGCCCATGTCGGAGGCTCCCTTCGCCCCGGTTTCCGCGATCGCCTCGCGTACGAGCGCCTCGATCTCATCCGGGGAAAGCGCCTTCGGAAGGTACCGCTCGAGGACGGCGATCTCGGCCTGCTCCTTCGCCGCCAGCTCGGGACGGTTTCCCCGCAGGAACAGCTCGATCGACTCGCGCCTCTGCTTGACCATCGTGGCGATCAACTTGAGAAGCGCCTCTTCCGGAAGCGCGGCGCCCGCGGGGATTTCCTTCCGGGTGACCGCATCGATCTCGCGGTTCTGCACGGCGGCGACCGCCATCCGCAAAGCAGAAAGGGCCAAGGAGTCGCGCTCCTTGGCCGCCTTCTGCATGTCCTGCCGGATCCGTTCCTTGAGTCCCAAGGCTACCGGCTGCTCATCTTCTTCATTTTCTTCATCGCGCGTTTCCTGGCCG
>JAJZRM010000318.1 GCA_021802685.1 Deltaproteobacteria bacterium
CGGCGGACAGAAAAAGGAGCGCGGCCCGGGCCGCGCTCCACCGGGTGGACCGCCGGGAAGGGGACACTCTTTCCCTCCACCCCGATAAGATCAAGAACGTCCCCCCGCTTACCCGGGACGTTTTTCCCCGCTCGCCGTCTTCGCCAGTTTCGCCATTTCCATGAACGGCGTGAGCAGGTCGATCGGCACGGGGAAGATGGTCGTGGAGTTGTTCTCTGCAGCCACTTCCCGCAACGTCTGCAGGTAGCGCAGCTGGAGGGCGATCGGGGTTTCCGCGATGATCCTTGCCGCGTCGGACAGCTTCTGCGCGGCCTGGAATTCCCCCTCGGCGCCGATGACCTTCGCGCGGCGCTCCCGCTCGGCCTCGGCCTGTTTCGCGATCGCCCGCTGCATCTCCTGCGGCAGGTCGATGTTCTTGATCTCGACCTTCGCGACCTTGACGCCCCACGGCTCCGTGTCCTTGTCCAGGATCTCCTGGATGTGGGTGTTGATCTTTTCCCGTTGCGAGAGGAGGTCGTCCAGCTCGGCCTGCCCGCAGACCGAACGCAGCGTCGTCTGCGACAGCTGCGATGTCGCGTAGAGATAGTTCTCGACGCTGATGATCGCCTTGTTGGGGTCGATCACGCGGAAATAAATGACGGCGCTCACCTTGATCGTGACGTTGTCCATGGTGATGACGTCCTGCGCGGGGACGTCCATGGCCACGACGCGCAGGTCCACGCGCACCATCTTGTCGATGACGGGGATCAGGAGGATGAGGCCGGGGCCCTTGGCCCCGATCACGCGCCCCAGCCGGAACACCACGCCCCGTTCGTACTCGTTCAGGATCTTGACGGCGCTGGACAGGAAGAGAAGCACGAGGACCAGCGCGGCGGCGTAAAGAAACATTCGATCACCCTCCTTTCGATTCCGCGTCGCCCAAGCGCCGCGGCTCCACGAGCAGCGTCATCCCGTCCATCCCCTTCACGGTCACCTGTTCCCCCTTGCGGACCGGCCGGCCGCACCGGGCGTCCCACAGCTCCCCGACGACGCGCACTTTCCCCCTCCCGTCGAGGTCCGTGACCGCCTCCCCGGTTTCGCCGATCATCCCCTCCGGCCCGGTGGCCGGCTTGCGGATCTGGCTGCGCACGGCCAGGGAGATGACCGCGGTGAAAAAGACCGCCGACAACGCGACCATGGTGATGAGCACGCTCCAGGAGACGCGCAGGAACGGATCGGCGCTCTCCCGGAAGAGCATCAGGCTCCCCAGGACCATGGAGACGATTCCGCCGATGGACAAGGCGCCGTGCGAAGGGACCTTCAACTCGAGGAAGAAGAGGATGACGGCGAGGAGGATGAGCAGGAAGCCGGCATAGTTCGCCGAGAGGGTCTGCAGGGCGTAGAAACCCAGCACCAGGGAGATCCCCCCGACGACCCCCGGGAACACCGCGCCGGGGGACGCCAGCTCGAAGTAGATCCCGTAGACGCCGATCATCATCAGGATGTAGGCGATGTTCGGGTCCGCCAGGGCCGAAAGGACGCGGTGCCGGAATCCCATCGGGACCCGGGTCACCGGCGCCCCCTTCGTCCGGATGGTGAGGACCGACTCCCCTTTCGTTATCTCCCGGCCGTCGAGGCGGGAAAGCAGGTCCGGGAGGCCCGGGACGACGAGGTCGATCACCTTCCGGTCCAGGGCGTCTTTCGCCGAGAGGGATGCGCTCTCCCGGACGGCGCTCTCGGCCCATTCGGCGTTGCGCTCGTGCCGGGCGGCAAGGGACCGGGCGTACGCCGCGGCGTCGTTTTCCACCTTTCGCGACATGGTGTTGTCCATCGAGCCGCCGCCGATGTTGACGGGATGGGCCGCGCCGATGTTCGTGCCCGGGGCCATCGCCGCGACGTCGGAGGCCAGGGTGATCAGGACCCCCGCCGAGGCGGCCCGCGCTCCCGACGGGGAAACGTACACCGCCACCGGAACGGAGGAACGGAGGATCGCCTGCACCATCTGGCGCATCGCGGTGTCCAGCCCCCCGGGGGTGTCCAGCTCGACGACGAGGACGGTCGCCTTCTCGGCCTCCGCGCGCTCGATGACGGAGGCGAGGTAATCGGCCGTGACGGGGGTGATGGGGGCCGCGATCGTGGCCACCAGGACCGGAGGAGGAGGCGCCGCGGAGGACGGCCACGCGCTCCCCCGGGCGAACGCCAGGAGCAGCAGGAGGCAGGGGACGAGGAGGCGGTACCTAGTGTGCGGATGCAGCGGCGCTCGAATGCCAAGATATTTGTGAGACGGTGCACTAGGGGTCACGGCGATCTTTTCCTGTAGACGGCGAACTTCAGGTACTCGGTTTCGGGAACCGACAGCAGCACGGGATGATCCGGCGGCTGCCCCCCCCAGGCGACCAGTTCCAGGTCGACGCCGGCGTCGGCGGCGGCTTCCGATAGGGCTCCCTTCCATTTGGCCACATCGACGAGTTGGGTGCAAGACGAGGTGGCGAGCAGCCCCCCCCGGGAAAGGACGGAAAGCCCCAGCCGGTTGATGTCCCGATACCCCCGCAGCGCCCCTTCCCGCCCCTCGCGGGACTTCGTGAAGGAGGGCGGGTCCAGCACCACGAGGTCGAAACGGCTCCCGGAGGCCGAAAGGTCCCGCAGCGCCTGGAACAGGTCCGCCGTCTCCCCCCGCCACCGGTCCGCGACGCCGTTCCGGTCCGCGTTCGCCCTCGCCGCCTCCACCGCGGTACGCGAGGAATCGATCGCCAGGACGCTCCGCGCCCCCCCCGCGAGGGCGTACAACCCGAAACCTCCCGCGGCGCAGAAGCCGTCGAGGACGTTTTTCCCCCGCGACAGGCGGCGCACGATGTTCCGATTCTCCCTCTGGTCGAGGAAGAACCCCGTCTTGGGGCCCGATTCCACGTCCACGAGGAAGCGTACGCCGTCCGTTTCGACTTCCTCCGCCGGAGGACCGCCGCCGCGGACCGGCCCCTTGCGCTCCGGCAACCCTTCAAGGCGCCGCCCTCCCCCTTCGGAGCGTTCGTAGACCAGGCGCGGAGACAGGAGCCGCTCGAGGGAATCGAGGATGGGCTCCCGGGCGATCTCCATCCCGGCCGTCAGGATCTGCACGGAAAGGACGCCTCCGTACCGGTCGACGATCAGCCCCGGCAGGAAATCCCCTTCCGAATACATCACCCGCAGGACCCGTTCCTCCCCCATTCCCGCCTCGGCCCGCCGGGAAAGGGCGTCCCGGAGGCGGGGCTCGATGAACGCGGAGCACGGTTCGGCCTCGCCCCGGGACACGCGGCGCAACGCAAGGCGGCAGCCGAGATTCAACGTCGCCGTTCCGAGGAAATCCCCCGGCCGGGAGAAAACATGAACCCACTGGCCGGGAAGCATCCCTTCCGGGACCTCCCGCAGGTCGTCCCCGAACACCCAGGGATGACCGGAACGAAGGCGCTCTTCGCCTTTCCTGCTCACGCGGACCGCGGGGAGGGCAGGGGTCATTTCGGGGGCGGCAGGGAGAGGCGGCGGGCGATGGCTTCGAAGTCCTCGAACACTTCCGATTCCCGGGACGGGTCCCGCAGGATGAATGCCGGGTGGTACGTCGGCAGGACGGGGATGCCGTCCAACTCCCGCCACCGGCCGCGCGCCCGGGTGATCCGCTCCTCGAGGCCGAGCAGGTAGTTCAACGCCGTCGCTCCCAGGGTGCAGATGACCTCCGGGCGGATCGCCCGGATCTGGCGCAACAGGTAACCGATGCAGGACCTGGCTTCTTCCGGGGTCGTGACCCGGTTCCCCGGCGGCCGGCACTTCACGATGTTGGCGATATAGACGTCCTCGCGGGACAGGCCCAGCCGCGCGATCCAACGGTCCAGCCGCTTGCCGGCGGCTCCGACGAACGGCTCGCCCTG
>JAJZRM010000319.1 GCA_021802685.1 Deltaproteobacteria bacterium
TTGGAGAGGGATTGGTGTAAAGAATCCAAGGAGGAGATGACTTGCGCGATTTAAAAAAGGAGGCGTCGGCCCTATTCGATACGGCCCGTCGAATAGGGCAGGAAATTCTGGAAAAAAACGCAGAGAAAGTCGAGGAAGAACCGGTATTTCCGGAAGAAAATCTTCGTGCATTAAAGGAGAACGGATTTTTCGGTATTTTGATTCCAAAAAAATATGGAGGAATTGAAGAATCGTATTTAAATTACGTGATCGTAATGGAAGAGCTTTCAAGATATTGTGTAAATACGATGGTTACGTATTCAGTTCATAATATTGTTTCCGGTATCATTGAACGATACGGAGCGGAGGATCAGAAAAACAGGTATCTGCCGGAATTCGCGAGGGGAGAAAAATTAGGCGCTATTTGTATTGCCGAATTCAATGCCGGATCCGATGTCGGCGGGATACGGAGTTGTTATATGAAAGATGGAAATAAATTCAATATTTCAGGGAGTAAATCCTTCGTAACTTCCGGAAGAGTGGCGGATTATTATCTGGTCTTTGCAAGGTCGTCGGGGAGCGGAAGGAAAGAGGGTATAACGTGCTTTATCGTTGGGAGAAATGCGGCGGGAGTTGAGTTCGGAAGGCCGGAAAGAAAGATGGGGATGAACGGATCTTCCACGACCGAACTGACCTTGGATAATTGCATGCTCTCCATCGATGACATGATCGGCGGCGAGGGTGGAGGATTTGATATTATAGCGAAAAGTTTGGCGGGGGGGCGCATCAGTGTCGGCGCCATGTCCGTCGGATTGGGATCGAGGGCATTTCTGGAGGCGCTGTCGTACGCGAGGGAGAGGATCCAGTTCGGCAGGGCGATATCGTCCTTCCAGGCGATCCAGTTCATGCTGGCCGATATGAGCGTCCTCTTGGAGGCTTCCAGGTTGCTGGTCCGGCAGGCGGCGGTGGCGCGGGATGGCGGTGAGGATTATTCGGCGGCCGCATCGATGGCAAAGACCTTCGCGTCCGATGCCGCCATGAAAATCACCACGGATGCCGTTCAGATACTCGGAGGGTACGGGTATCTGAGAAGCTTCAAGGTTGAGCGATACATGAGGCAAGCCAAGCTCTTCCAGATCGCCGAGGGGACCAATGAGATACAGCGCCTGTTGATCGCAAAAGCTATTTTGACACGTTCCGATCATTAGCGAGGAACCGACGGAATGGATGTTTGCGGGACCGACCGAACTACCTTCCCGACTGGTCAATATTTCCCTAGGGAGATTACTTTTGATCTATCGTTTTATAAATTATAATCAACTGGATTTTCGGTGCGATTCATGGCGCCGTGTCGACGAACACCGGGAAAGGGCTGATGGAATTGTTTATCCTTTCTGATCGATTGGACATCGAGGCATGAACCCGGCTGAGGACCGCTACTTTGAAGATTATGTGGTCGGTTCCACCCATGAATTCGGCGCCATCCCGGTTACCGAGGAGGAGGTGATCGATTTCGCGCAACGCTTCGACCCGCAGTCTTTTCATGTCGATCCGGAAAAAGCGAAAAAATCCATATTTGGCGGTATCATAGCAAGTGGATGGCACACCTGCGCCATTGCGATGCGCCTGTTCGTCGACCATTACCTATCAAGGGTGGCGAACCTCGCTTCTCCCGGCGTGGACGAGATCCGCTGGGTCAGGCCTGTCCGTCCGGGGGATGAACTTTCGATCCGGGTAACCGTTCTGGATGCGAGGCAATCCCGTTCGAAGCCCGAGAGAGGAATAGTGACCAGTCTCACCGAGGTGGTCAACCAACGAGGCGAAGTCGTGATGGCCATGAAAGGCTTATCGATCATGCTCCGGCGAGGACAGGGATAATCACGGGACGTCCCCCGTTGTTCCATGCCTCCATCCCACAAGTAGGAGTGAATCCCGCGGCATCGGACGGGGGTCGTCCACCGGTGGAGGAGCGCCCGTAACTCCCGCCGCGACGGCAACTTCAATCCCTTGTGTGGAACGCGATCCTCCGGAACCTGGCCTCGTGGCTCCGCGCTTCAGGTCCCTCGCCACCTTCTCCGGGATGCCGTAGCTGGCGGGTCACCTCTAAGACCCCTAAATGTTTTAAATATTGGCATAAATATTGTACGTATTGAAATACGGAGAAAATGGGTCAGGCGCTTCAAGGCGATTATTCGGGGAAGGCGTATGATTTTCTTTTGTTTTTAGCATCTTGAGTCTCAGATGGAAAGCGGGGTGCCTTCTGGTAGGGCCTCCGCCTGACCCTGGATGTCACGGAGGGGAAAGGGGCATTGGCCGCCATTGCCAACGAAATCGCCCGGGAAGACGGCAACATCATCAGCCTGGCCACGTTCAGCGGCAAGGATGCCGATGATCGCATCGTTACGGTAAAGGTGAGCGGCGCCTCCAAGGAGGGATTGCTCAAGGGTCTGGAGACCGGCAGCGTCAAGGTGCTGAACGCCGTGGAGGTAACCACGGGCGGCTGCGTCCCCAGGATCGTCGACGAGAAGAGGCGGCCTTTCATCGAGGCGTGACAGGCGCCCCGGACAACGATCTTTCCGGGAACATGCCGCGACGCCGGGATGAATCATTAAGGTAACGGATCATGCCCATCTACGAGTACAGGGCCGTCGGCAATGGTTGCGAATATTACCGGGTGCGGTTCGAAGAGATACAGCAGTTGCGCGACAAGCCCTTGGAGAAATGCCCAAGGTGCCAGTCGCCTGTCCGCAGATTACCCTCGATATTCCGGGCCTGTGTCATGGAAACCCCCGTTGAAACGGCTGAAACCGAGAGGCGGGTAGGTGACTACGAGAAGGCCGGGATGTGGAGCCACGCTGCCGAGTTGGCGGACAAGTCGGGGTTGGAAGAGAGGGCCAGGGACGATTACAAGAAAGCCGGATATGACTTGTAACGTCAAAGTCCTATCTGGCTTCAGGACCTGCACGATCGCCGCATATGAGCGTCGCATGAATGCCTGAGCGTTCGATTTCACGGTCTTCCTGGAACCGAAGGCCTTCTGCGCACCGACGATACGATCCCCAGGATTTTCCGTCACTTGGCCCGTGTCGGGGGGGCGACCCCCATCGGGACCGTCGTTTTTCCACGCCGGTGAGGCGTCTCTCCGGCGTGATCCCATAAGGATGGAGGAAATGACATGAAGGAAGTGGTGGTCACCGGGGCGGCAAGGACGGCGATAGGAAGCTTCGGCGGCGCGCTCAAGGATATACCCGCCCCGAAACTCGGTGCGGCGGTGATTGCGGAGGCCATATCCCGCAGCGGAATCAGGAAGGAGGACGTGGAATGGATCGTCATGGGAAACGTCCTTTCCGCGGGCATCGGCCAGGCCCCCGCCCGCCAGGCCGGGATTTACGCCGGGGTCCCCATCTCCGCCGGCGCCCTGACCATCAACAAGATGTGCGGATCGGGCCTGAAATCCATCATGCTCGCCGCACAGGCGATCGCGATCGGCGAGCATGAAGTGGTGGTCGCCGGCGGAATGGAGTCGATGAGCCAGGCTCCGTACCTGCTGAAGAAGGCCCGGAGCGGATACCGGCTGGGGAACGACACGATCCACGACCATGTGATCATCGACGGCTTGTGGGACGTCTACAACGATATCCATATGGGAAACTGTGCGGAGTTGCTGGCCAGGGAGAAGGGAATCCCGCGGGAGGTTCAGGACGAGTTCGCTGCCTCCTCGTACAGGCGGGCGCTGTCCGCCATCAAGGAGGGGAAATTCGGGAAGGAGGTCGTCGGCGTCGACATTCCCCGGAAAAACCGCGATGCCGTTCGGTTCGAGGTGGACGAGGAACCGGGTCGCGGAAACGTTTCAAAGCTCTCCACGCTGAAGCCCGTCTTCCAGAAGGACGGCACGGT
>JAJZRM010000320.1 GCA_021802685.1 Deltaproteobacteria bacterium
CTCGTCCGCCCCGACCTGACGATCGCCTACGGCGCCGCGTCCCCCGAAACGGTGCGCCTGATGCTGATCGCCCTCGCGGCGGGCGCCGTGTTCCTGTTCCCGGCGATCTACCTCCTGCTGCGCATATTCAAGAAGGAAGCGCTGTTCGGCGGCCGCCCGCGGCGGTAAGCACGGTTTTCGGCCCCATTCCCCCGCGTTTGAATTATCATTCAGGATGATGGATGCGGCGAAACGAAAGCGGATCTTCGCAGGGGCCGCCGTCGGCGTGGCGATCGCAGCGGCCGTGGCCGCGGGGCTGCGGTTGCGGGAGACGAAGGAAAGCGGGACCGTCCGGGTGTCCGGAAATATCGAGGTGACCCGGGTGGAAGTGAGTTTCCGGATTCCGGGGCGCCTGGCCGAGCGGCGGGTGGACGAGGGGATGAACGTCGCCCGGGGGGAGCTCGTGGCGCGCCTCGACGCCTCCGACCTGGAACGGGAAGTCGGGGGAAGGGAGGCCGAGCTCCAGGCGGCGGAGACCGCGTTGCGGGAGCTGACGGCCGGGACGCGCCCGCAGGAGATCGCCCGCGGCCGGGCCGACGTCGGCCGGGCGCAGGCCCGCCTGGCCGCCCTCGAGACGGGCTCCCGCCCCCAGGAGATCGAGGCCGCGAAAGCGGCGCTGGCGAGCGCGCGGGCGGAAGCCGTCCGCCTCGAAAAGGATTACGTGCGGAACGAGGAACTGTACCGGCGCGAGATCATCTCCCGGCAGGCGTACGACGCGTCGAAGGCGGCGCACGATGTCGCCCAGGCGAAAGAGAAGGAGGTGTCGGAGGCATTGAAGCTGGTCGAGGAGGGGCCACGGCGCGAAGAGGTGGACCAGGCGCGCGCGGAGCTCGTCCGGGCGCGGGAGACGTTGAGCCTCCTCGTGGAAGGGCCGAGGAGGGAGACGATCGACCAGGCGAGGGCCCGCGTGAAGCAGGCAAGGGAAGGGCTGGAACTGGCCCGGACGCGCCTTTCCTACACGGAGGTCGCCTCGCCCCTCCGGGGGGTGGTCCTCTCGAAGAACGTGGAGCCGGGGGATTACGTCTCGGCGGGGACGCCCATCGTCACCGTGGGGGAACTGGACAACGTCTGGCTGCGGGGGTACGTCGAGGAGACGGACCTTGGCCGCGTCAAGGTCGGTCAGCCGGCCGCCGTGACCACCGATTCCTTCCCCGGCAAGCGGTACGAGGGCCGGGTTTCCTTCATCGCCCAGCAGGCCGAGTTCACGCCGAAGACGGTCCAGACGCGCAAGGAGCGGGTCAAGCTGGTCTACCGGGTGAAGATCGACGTTCCGAACACGGACAGGGAGCTGCTGCCCGGCATGCCGGCGGATGGAAGCATCCGGATCCGATAACACGACGCCCGAACAGGGGAGCGGGACCGTGGAGGCGCGGGAAGCGATCCGTACCGTGGGCTTGCGCCGTGTCTTCGGCGGCACTGTTGCCGTGGACGGCCTGACGGTCTCGGTGAAGGAAGGCGAAATCTTCGGCTTGGTGGGGCCGGACGGCGCCGGGAAGACCACCGTCATGCGCCTGCTGGCGGGAATCCTCGACCCCACGGAAGGCGACGCTTGGGTGATGGGCCGCTCCGTGCGCGGGGAGACGGCGGCGGTCCAGCGCGAGATCGGCTACATGAGCCAGCGGTTCGGGCTCTATTCCGACCTGACGGTCCGGGAGAACCTCCGCTTCTACGCCGACCTGTACGGGGTTTCCCGGCGGGAACGGGAGGAGAGGATCCCGGAACTCCTCGCGTTTTCCAACCTCGGACCGTTCCAGCGGCGCCTCGCCGGGAACCTGTCCGGGGGGATGAAACAGAAGCTGGGCCTTTCCTGCGCGCTCGTCCACACCCCGAAGGTGCTGTTCCTCGATGAGCCGACCAACGGCGTCGACCCCGTCTCGCGGCGGGATTTCTGGGGCATCCTGTACCGGCTTCTCCGGCAAAAGGTGACGATCTTCGTGTCCACCGCTTATCTCGACGAGGCGGAGCGGTTCCAGCGCCTCGCCCTGCTCAACGGGGGGCGCCTCCTCGCCGTGGGGACGCCGGACGAGGTGAAGCGGCTCTATCCCGGGACGATCCTCGAGATCCGGTGCGCGGACCCGAGGAAGGGGCAGGCCGTTCTGAAGGAGCGTCTGCCCGAAGCGACCGTCGGACTGTTCGGCGACCGGATCCACGCCGGGATGCGCGGCGCCTCCCTCGCGGCGGACGCCGTGGAGAAGGCGCTTGCCGGCGCCGGCATGCCGGTCCTCGGGATCCGTCCCGTCGAACCGGGGCTGGAAGACGTCTTCGTTTCGGTGCTCGCCTCCGGAAAAGGTGCGGCGGAATGATGCCGGGGCCGGGAGAAACCGCCGTCGCCGTCCGTGGGCTTACGCGCAAGTTCGGAGAGTTCGTCGCCGTCCGGGAGGTCAGCTTCTCGGTCCGCAAGGGGGAGATCTTCGGATTCCTTGGTCCCAACGGGGCGGGGAAGTCGACCACCATCCGGATGCTGTGCGGCCTCCTGGCCCCGTCGGCCGGCGAAGGGACGGTGGCGGGGTTCGACCTCCGGACCGAGGGGGAGAAGATCAAGCAGCACATCGGGTACATGTCCCAACGGTTCTCCCTGTACGACGACCTGACCGTGGAGGAGAACATCGACTTCTACGGGGGGATCTACCGGATCCCTCCGGAGCGCAAGACAGCCCGAAAAGGCTGGGTCCTGGAGATGACGGGACTTTCCGCCCACCGCGGAGCGAGGACCGCCCACCTCCCGGCGGGATACAAGCAGCAGCTGGCGCTCGGTTGCGCTCTCCTTCACGAGCCGCAGGTGTTGTTCCTCGACGAGCCGACCTCCGGGGTGGATCCGATCCGCCGCCGGGAGTTCTGGGACTTGATCTACGGGCTTGCCGGGATGGGGGTCACGGTGTTCGTGACGACCCACTACATGGACGAGGCGGAATATTGCGACCGCCTCTGCCTCATCTACCGCGGCGAGCTCGCGGCGCTTGGAACGCCGGAGGAACTGAAGACCCGCCGGATGAAGGAGGCGGTGATCGAGGTCCGCACCGGCCGGTCGCAGGAGGCGGCGGAGCTCCTGGGCGGACTGCCGGGGGTCCGCGGCGCCGCGCTTTTCGGACAGGCCGTGCACGTCGTGGTGGAGGACGAGGGGGAGGCGGTCCCGCGGGTCCGCGCCACCCTCGAGGGAGCGGGTATCCCGGCGGACCGGATCGAGCGGATCCCGCCGTCCCTGGAGGATGTTTTCGTCTCCCTCGTGGAAGAGCGCGACCGGAGGGAAGAAGCGGTTCGGGAGGTCCGAGGGTGAACGCGCGCCGGGTCCTGGCCGTCGCCCGGAAGGAGGTCCTCCACATCCTGCGCGACCCGCGCAGCCTCGGGATGGCCGTCGCGATCCCCGTGCTCCTCCTCTTCCTGTTCGGCTACGCGCTGACCCTGGACGTGGACAACGTGCCCGTGGCGGTGTGGGACCAGAGCGGCACGCCGGAGAGCCGCGACCTGGCCTCCCGGTTCGAGGGATCCCGGTACTTCGACGTGCGCTTCTCCGCCGCCGGCTACCCGGAAATCGAGCGGGCGATCCTCGATCGCGAGGTCATGGCGGCCGTGGTGATCCCCCGGGATTTCGCGGCGCGCCTGGCCGCCGCGCCTCCCGCTCCCGTCCAATTCCTCCTGGACGGCTCCGATGCGAACACCGCGACGATCGCCCTGGGGTACGCCGAAGGAGTCGCGCAGGAGTATTCCCGCGATGCCGCGGCCCGGCGGGAGGGCGTCGCTGGGAACTCCGGGCCCGCCGGGCTCGCCGATCCGATGGAGGTGCGCTCCCGTGTCTGGTTCAACGAGGAGAT
>JAJZRM010000321.1 GCA_021802685.1 Deltaproteobacteria bacterium
CAAATGGTGTAAATGTCGTCTTTCTGAAAATAAATGAAGATTGGGCTTGACATTCGGCAAAGCAAGATTTATAAGGGTAGCAGATATCCCTTCCCCTCCGTGGGCTGTCTCCACCGAGGACCGGCGAGCTGGCTGTCAAGCGCAGGGAAAGGGACGAACAGGAAACACCGCCTGAGGGCACGCGCAAGCGGTTCGATGAGGGCGGACGATCTTTCTCAGGGAAGTGCCAGCGGGGTGCGCGAAAGCGACCGGGACTCAGGGCGTGTGAGTCCCGCGGGGGAATCGCCAACCTCCATCCGTTAAACGACCGCCGAAATGCCGGGTTATCGGTCGGCCGGGACAGCCCAATAAGAGGGCGCGGTGCGGAAATGGTCCCGCTGGCACGCAAGAAGGGGTGGCGCGGCGCGGTACGAGTGCGGTGCATGGGGCCTAAACGAAGTCGCGCTGGTAGCCCATGCCGTCATCCCTCACCGGTCCCCCCGTCCGGGGCCGAGTACTTGGTCGAGCGATTCGAACGCTCCGGGGGGACCGCAACGAAAGGAGAGGGTGTGGGCATGATCTGCGCCTGCTCAATGCATTGCCCTATCAGCGGGTACCACGAGAGGGCGTGTTGCGACAAGACCGCCTGCGACTGCTGGTGTCATGAGAAGCCCGCCCCCCGCGGCTCCGTGATGCCCGCGCACATGCAACCCATCGATACCCTGTTCCTTGATGGCGTGCGGGAGTACGCGCCGGATGAGTGGGCCATCGGGGAGAAGGATCTATCGACAAGGGCGAGAAGGGAGGGAGCGGTATGAACATCGGCACAGAAATGGTCCGCCGCCGCGTGATCGCCATCGAGGACGCCGACGATGCGCGCATCGACGCGTTGCGGAAGGAACTCCGGGAGAAAAGGGGGCCGGAGGCCGCATACAATCCGCTGTCGCGCCTCAAATTCCTTACAGTCGTTTCCTTGTTCCGTCGCCGCCGGACGCTGGTGATACCGTGAAAGGGAGCCTCCCCATGAAGAAGATCGTTCTCGTCACGTCGCTGTACCGCTTACGTAAGTGCCACGCATGTTCGGGCCGCTACGACTACCTTGTATCCAAACTCGGCCCGGAGTGGGGCGACAAGGACGATATCAACCTACTGGACATCCTGAAGCACAACGGAACCGCCGATTGTCTTTGGGCGTTGTGCGCGGTCGTGAAGCATCCGGAAGCGGATCGGGTGATGCGCCTGATGGCCGCCGACTTCGCGGAGGCCGTGCTGCCAATTTTCGAGAAGAAATATCCGAGTGATGACCGCCCACGGAAGGCCATCGAGGCGGCACGGAAGTTTGCTAACGGAGAGATAACCGCACAAGAGCGGGCCGCCGCAGGGGCCGCCGCATGGGACGCCGCAGGGGCCGCCGCACGGGACGCCGCACGGGCCGCCGCATGGGCCGCCGCATGGGCCGCCGCACGGGACGCCGCATGGACCGCCGCAGGGGACGCCGCACGGGACGCCGCATGGGCCGCCGCAGGGGCCGCCGCAGGGGCCGGCGCACGGGACGCCGCACGGGACGCCGCACGGGACGCCGCATGGGACGCGCAAGCGGAAATCATACGGAAGTATTTGGGGAGGACTCCATGACCGCCCGCGACCTCCTCCTGTCGGCGTTCGTGGTCATCGTTCTAATAGCGGCACTCACGGGGTGGCTATCATGACGAAGCCGAGGACAACGTGGGTTGTATGGGCGAAATACCCTGATGAACCACAATGGCACATATTTATAACGATCACTCCGAGCATCAGGGGGGATTCAGGGAAAATGTGGGGAGAATTATTCGTGGAAAGGATGCGCGGACCAGATGTTGCCAAAAGTGAATACCGCATCCTCCCCGCCGGGAGGCGACCGAAATGAACCGCCCCTGCTCCATCTGCAACGCTCCAGACCCGGAGGACACCTGCTTCGACTGCCACGCCCTCATCAACTGGGAGGACGCCTACGAGGACGCGAAGGGGAACACGATATGCGGATCGTGCTTCGACAAGAAGGTGATGAAGGCGGAGGTGATCTTTGAAGGCGACCGTTAGCGACCGCTGTGCGTCATGTGGCCGTAAGTTCGATGAGGTTGTCCATCGGTTCGACTGTTCCGATGTATGCACCGTTTGCCAGCACTACGAGTCACGGGAACATCAGGCGTCGCTGAGAAATGACCGGCGGGAGTGGTGCCGGATAAACAGGAGGATGTATTAGATGAGCGAACAAGGTCTGGCGAAGGTGGAACGGTCGGAGTCCTACATCGTCGGGGTGGACGATGCCATTTCTCCGGCGCGGTTGATCGAACAAGTTACCCTCATCCAGAACGTGATGAAGTCCGTCATGAAAGACGGGGAGCACTTCGGGAAGATCCCGGGGTGTGGCGACAAGCCCTCGCTCCTGAAGCCTGGCGCGGAGAAACTGTGCTTCACGTTCCGCATGGATCCCGAGTTCGACATCGAAGTGATCGACATGGGGAAGGGGCATCGGGAATACCGGGTGAAATGCACCCTGTTCGCCATCAATGGGGGACATCGTCTCGGATCCGGCGTCGGATCTGCATCCACGATGGAGGGCAAGTGGAGGTTCCGCACCGGCCCGGCGGAATCCACGGGCTGCTCTGTGCCCTCGGATTATTGGGATCAACGAAAGTCCGATCCGGTGAAGGCGCAGGAAGCACTCGGCGGGCGCGGGCTCAGTACTAAAAAGATCGACGGCGTTTGGATGATCGTGAAGCAGGGAGAGAAGATCGAGCACGACAACCCGGCGGATGTCTACAACACGGTCCTAAAGATGGCGAAGAAACGGGCGATGGTGGATGCCGTCCTGACCTGTACCGCAGCTTCAGACATTTTCACACAGGACGTCGAGGAGCTTGTCGATAACGGGGTGATCGTCCCCACCGTCGCGCCCCCCACCGTTGCTCAATCCTCCGCCCCCTCGGAGCCGAAGGCCCCTCCGGCTTCGGCTCCACCTGCCGCAGAGGGAGAGAAGAAGAACTTGCAGACGCTAATGAGCGAGTTGCAACAGTTGGCCGAAATAGCCGTAGACGCAGGGTTGTACCCGAAGGATGGCGACGCCGTATACGCATGGACGAAATACGTGAATAAGAAAACGGGGAAAGAGGCCGGATTCTACAATGTGGCGTCACTCAAATTCGACTGGCAGGCTACCGCCGCAATCGAAAAGGCAAATGCTCAATTGAACTCCGCGCAATCGTTCCCTGCTCCGGCCGCCGATACTGATGACAACCAGGGTATCGACGTATGACTACCCT
Source organism: Deltaproteobacteria bacterium (assembly GCA_021802685.1). Taxonomy (GTDB): domain Bacteria; phylum Desulfobacterota; class Deferrimicrobia; order Deferrimicrobiales; family Deferrimicrobiaceae; genus UBA2219. Next base: position 3,282 of record JAJZRM010000321.1, read on the forward strand.
CCCCGCCGTCTACCTGACCTTCCCCGAGGCGTGTGAGTATGCCCGGATCAACCGGAACAAGATGCGGGACCTGCTCAAGGCCGGCAAGATCCCCTTCCGTAAGTTCGCCGGGAAGCGCGTCATCGCAAAGGCGGCGATCGACCGGCGCAAAGAATACAAGGAGTTCCCCCGATGACTTTGCGCGACTTATTTGTGAAGGCGACGGGTGGAGAGTGGGGAGATGTCGGTCCGTCAGATAACCGAAATACTTACCTTGGCAATCCGACGGATGGCTTGTTTGTGGGCCGCATAGTCAATTCGCCGGATTTTCGCCTCATCGTCGCCCTCCACAACTGCGCCAACGAGCTGCTGAAGGTGGCAGAGTGTTCGGAAGGAATAGTCACCCTTAGTCGTCCATATCGCCTGAACGATGAAGGATGTAGGGCCGCAATGGAAGAACTATTGTTGAAGATAAAGACGCTCGACGCCGCCTTGCGCGCCCTGCGGGAGAAGGAATCATCGTGCCGGGAGGAGAGATGAACGAGGAATTCTTGAAAGGATGGAATTACCGGATCGCTTATTTAA
>JAJZRM010000322.1 GCA_021802685.1 Deltaproteobacteria bacterium
CGATGCGCTCGGCGCGGACGGAAGAAATGCAAGGCGGTCGACGGGAACGCCATGGACATCCACGATGACGTCCAGGACGGAGGAGGGAAGAGCCGATTGCCTGTCCCAGTGCGCGGCGAGAACCTCGCGGTCCTTCCGGTTGAACATGTCGAAGCAGGTCCCCTCCCTGCGTTCCACGACGATGAACGGCCCTCCGAGGATCGCGGGATCGGATTCCTGCAGGTGCGGGACGGGTGAAGGAACAGGGGTGTCCTCCATCGCCCGCAGGATCGAGAAGTCCCGTGCAACGCTTGAACCGATGACCACGCCGGACTCGCGCTCGACCTGGATGATCAGTTCCGACGGCTGACCGTGTCGAGCCACGGTCAGCGAGTAAGTCACGCGCGACCAGCCGTCGGACAACTCCCGGAACTCCCTGACCACAAGCCCGGGATCGGACCATCGGCCGGCAAGGTAGACCCGGAGCCTGTCCTGTTTTTCCTGTAGCGTCCGGCTCATCGCCGCGCGGTCCCGTTCATGGCTCCGTCCGTCCGCCGTCAGGATCCGGATTTCGAGCGGCGGTAGAGCTCCCGCAGGGCGAACTTCTGGATCTTGCCCGATTGCGTCCGTGGAAACCCGTCCACGAACTCGACATACCGGGGCTTCTTGTAGCCGGCAAGGTGCTTGCGGCACTGGTCGATGACTTCCTCGGCCGTGAGCCCTCCCGCGGCCACGGGCTGGACGACGGCCATGACGGATTCTCCCCATCGCTCGTCCGGGACGCCGATGATGGCGACATCGGTCACCCCCGGGAGCCTCTTCAGCACGTCCTCGATCTCTTCCGGATAGATGTTCAGGGCACCGCTGATGATCATGTCCTTTTTCCGGCCGACGATGTAGAGGTACCCCTCCTCGTCGATCCGTCCGAGGTCCCCCGTGCGGAGAAAACCGTCTCCCAGGGCGTGCCGGGTCGCCTCCTCGTTCTCCCAATATCCCTTGATGACGGCCGGCCCCTTGACGGCAATTTCGCCGATCTCCCCCGTGGGGACCGGCTGGCCCTTGTCGTCGACGAGATACACGAGGTTGTGCAGCGTGGGCTTCCCCACGGAGCCGATTTTCCTGATCGAGTCCTCTTTCGTCAGCTGGGTCACCGTGGCGCCGGCTTCCGTGGATCCGAACACCTGGACGAAGGCCGCGTTCGGGAACACGGCCATGGTCTTCTCGATGATGGGGACGGGCACGGGTGCGCCGCCGCACATGATCATACGCATGCTGCCCAGGTCGCGCTTCCGCTCCTCCGGGAGGCGGTGCACATCGTACAGCATCGTCGGGACGAGCAGCATCACCGTGATCCGGTGGGCGCGGATGTAGTCCAGGATCTCCCCGGCGTCGAACCCCCCGGTCCGGCGGATATGCACCGTCCCCCCCTGGTGGAAGATCGGGATCGTGAAGTCGTGGCGCCCGCCGACGTAGAACATCCCCAGTGTTATGTAGGCGTTGTCGTCCGAGCCCAGCCTGAAGTCCATGCACTGCTGGATGGAATTCGCGAGAACCGTCCCGTGCGTCCAGATGGCCCCTTTCGGCACACCGGTCGTTCCACTGGTATAGATGATCTCGGCGGGATCGTCGAAGCCGATCGCGACGTCCAGAGCCCTTGCCTCGCCCGAGTTGACCAGGGACTCGTACGCGATCGCGCCGTCCGGGGGATTCTCTCCGACGTAAATCCGGTGAGCAATCTCCGCCTCCTTCACCGCGGCCTCGACGTGCTGGATGTGGTCCCTGTCGAACACGATGACGTGCGCCCCCGACCGGCGGACCAGGTTTGCGATCTCCATAGGCGCCAGGCGGGAATTCAGCGGCGTGACGATCGCCCCGGTCTCCTGGATCCCGAAGTTGATTTCCCAGAACTCGAGGCAATTCTGGAGGACCACCGAAACCCGATCGCCCTTCCGCACGCCGAGCTTCGACAGGGCGTTGGCGATCCGCAGCATCCGCTCGTGCACTTCACCGTATGTCCGGGTACGCTCCTCGAACCGGATGGCGACCTTTGCCGGGTTCAGTCCCCCCCGGCGGACGAGGTAAGGCACGTTGATGTGTTCGATGAAAGGCATGGCCCGCTCCTATCGCGATCGTTCGTCCCCGTGTCCCGATGAATCGTCCTCGACGCTATCGCTGGACATCCTGCACGCCGCCGGTTTCACCCTTGAGGATTCCCTTCATGACGCGCCCCATCGCGTTTCGGGGCAGTTTGTCCAGGAACTGGACCTCGACGGGCACCTTGTAGTCGGCAAGGTCCTTCCCGGCGAAAACGACGATGTCCTGTTCCGTGGCGGTCGCGCCCTCTTTCAGTACGATGACCGCCTTTACCTCCTCCCCGAGGATCGGGTTGGGGCGCGGGATGACCGCGACTTCCGCCACGGCGGGATGCTGTGCGATCACTCCCTCCACTTCCGCGGACGAGATGTTGAGCCCGCCCCTCCGGATGATCTGCTTCTTCCGGTCGACGAAGTAGACGTAGCCGCGTTCGTCCATCGTTCCCATGTCGCCCGTATGCAACCAGCCGTTTCTCAGCGCGGAAGCGGTCGCCTCGGGCTCATTGACGTATCGGTCCATGACCGACGGGGAACGAAGGCAGATCTCGCCGACCTCCCCCGTCGGAACGTCCCGGTCATCCTCGCCGAGGAGCCGGAATCCGATCCACGGCAGGAATCCCTCCGTCCCGATCGACAGGCCGTACCGGCCGGCGTATCCCACCGCATCCTCGTGGCGATCCGGGGGGAGCAGGATCCCCGACGTTCCCCCCTCGGTCAAGCCGTACAGGTGGACCAGCTCCTTGCCCAGCTTCTTCCGGAAGACCTCGTCCATCCGGACGTAGAAGGAGCTAGGCATGGGCATCCCCCCGTAGGCGATTCGCTTCAGGGAACTCAGGTCCAGCTCCTCAAGGGGGACCCGGTTGAAGATGAGCTGCAGCATCCCCGAGACGAGGAATATCGACGTCGTCCGGTAGATGCCGATCCGGCGCATGGTCTCCAGCGCGTTGAACTCGGTCTCGACCACGTAGGTGCATCCGGCGGCGAGACATCCGAGGAGGTTGGTATGGCTGCCGGTACTGGTATAGAAGGGGGCGAAGGACTGGTAGACGCTGCCCTTGCCGACTCCCCACAGGCTCTGGGACTGGTATCCGCACGCGACGGAGTTCGCGTGGGACAAGGCGACGGCCTTGGGGTTCCCGGTCGTGCCCGAGGTGAAGATCCAGTCCGCATCGTCGTATTCCATGATGGGCGTCGGCCCGGGAACCGGCCGGGACGCAAGGCATGCAGCGGAAAAGCTTTCCCCGAATCCCGCCGCTTCGCCGACCTCCAGGAAGATAGAAGCGGGGATCCGCGTACGGATTGACGCCAGGGTCGCCGAGAATTCGCTGCCGAACACGATCGCCTTGACCGAGGAGAAGCGCAGGACGTACTCGAGCTCGCGGGCGATATAGCGGCAGTTCAACGGAACGTTGATGGCGCCGAGGTAGTGCGAAGCGTGGTATGTCAGGTGCGCTTCGATCCCTGCCTGGTTCGTCAGGAGGATCCCCACCCGGTCTCCCTTCCCGACGCCGCGGGCCGCAAGGGCGGCCGCAAGCCTTGCGCTTCTCTCCGAGAGCTCCATGTAGGTGATGCGCTGCTCTCCGTGCCCCTGGCTGGATGCGATAAGGGCCACGGTATCGGGATAGAGGGACGCATTGCGCGCAAGAAGATCGCGCACCGTCCTTTCCGATACCGAGGACGGCAGTGCGACTCGTTCGATGCCTCCGTCTTTCCCGTCAACGGTCATCTGTCTCCTCCATGCAGCGCCCTTGCCATA
>JAJZRM010000323.1 GCA_021802685.1 Deltaproteobacteria bacterium
GCGACGTCCGCCACATCGGGACGGTCGCCGCCCTGGAGCTGGTGAAGGACAAGGGAACGAAGGAGCCGCTGCAGGGGAACGCCCCGGTCTTCCGGGCGGTGCGCCGCGAAGGGCTGCGCCGGGGGCTCTTCCTTCGCCCGCTGGGGAACGTGGTCTACCTGTTCCTCCCGCAATGCACCACGGCGGCGGAGCTGGAGGACATCCTGTCGCGGTTCGGGGACACGCTTCGGAGCGTTCTCCGGTGAACGCCGCAAGGCGGTGGGTGAGGGAGTGCCGGTCCCTGTGCGTCCTCACCGGCGCGGGCGTTTCCGCCGAGAGCGGGGTGCCCACCTTCCGCGGGCCGGAAGGGCTCTGGAAACGGCGCGACCCGATGTCGCTGGCCACGCCGGAAGCGTTCGCGGAGGACCCGAAGGAAGTGTGGGAATGGTACCAGTGGCGCCGGCGGAAGATTCGCGGGTGCGTTCCCAACCCGGGCCACTCGGCCCTTGCCGCCGTGGAGCGGGAGAAACCCGATTTCCTCCTCGTCACGCAAAACGTGGACGGGCTTCACCGGGCGGCGGGATCCCGGCGGCTGGCCGAGATCCACGGCGACATCTGGGTCGTTCGGTGCACCGGGTGCGGCCGGGAACGGACGGAACGGGACGACTTCGAAACGCTTCCGCCCCGGTGCGGTTCCTGCGGCGGGCTGCTGCGCCCCGGCGTGGTCTGGTTCGGCGAGCCGCTCCCCCCGGAGGCATCCGAAGCGGCGGTGCGGATGCTCACCCGATGCGAGGTGCTGATCGTCGCCGGGACGTCGGCGGTCGTCGCCCCCGCGTCCGGATACGCGGCGGTCGCGAAGCGGCGCGGGGCGCGTGTGATCGAGGTGAATCCCGACGAAACGCCGGTCACCGGGATCTGCGACGCGACGTTCCGGGGCAAGTCGGGGGAGCTTCTCCCGGTGCTTCTCGGATAACCCGCAGCCGTGGCGAGCCAGGGAGGGCGAGGCCGCTCCTGCGCCATCCATGGCCATCGCAAGGCGTCCCCGAACGGGGAGGGTCTCGGGCGAAGGCGGCGCGCCTTGCGGCTCACCCGACCTCGTTGTAGGACCGCGGCCGGAAGGAGACCCCGGGGATCGACTCGGCGAGCCGGCGCACGGCCTCCGTGTCGAGGCCCGGCAGGGCGACCGCGGTGGCGGCGACCGACGGCACGTGCCTCGGGGCCTCCCGCAGGAAATCGAGCAGGGCGGCGAACGACGATGCCCCGTATCGGTTGGGGCAGATCCGGGCGTACGTTTCCGCGTCCGGGGCGTTCAGGGACACCGAGAGGGCGTCCACCAGCCCCGAGAGTTCCGGCAGGACGTCCCGCCCGTGGACCAGGTTCGCCAACCCGTCCGTGTTCACCCGCACCTTCGCTCCGCGCTCCTTCATCTTCCGGGCGATCTCCTTCACTTCCTCGAGGCGCAACAGCGGCTCGCCGAAGCCGCAGAAGACGATTTCGTCGTACGGCGCCGGGTCGCCGACCAGCGCGAGGACCTCCGCGACGGTGGGTTCGCCGGGAAGCCGAAGCAGGTGCCCCTTCACGTGGTAGTCGCGCCGCTTCGCGCAGAAGGTGCAGGCGTTCGTGCAACGGTTCGTCAGGTTCAGATAAAGGGAGTTGCGGATCTTGTACGCGACCCGCACCTCTTCCTCGGCGGGGATGCGGAACAGCCGCAGGGCGGAAAGCGTGGTGATCCGCGCCACGTCCTCGACGGAAACCCCCTTGATCTCGGCTATCTTCGCCGCGACCAGCGGCACGTACGACGGCTCGTTCGTCTTTCCCCTGTGGGGAACGGGGGCGAGGAAGGGGCAGTCGGTCTCGATCAGCAGCCGTTCGAGGGGCAGCCGGCGGACGGCCTCCGCCTGGGTTTCCGACCCCCGGTAGGTGATGGCGCCCGGGATGGAGATCATGAAATTCAACGCGGCCGCTTTCCGGGCCATCGCCAGGTCTCCCGAGAAGCAATGGATGATCCCGCCCGTCTCCGAAGCGCGTTCTTCCGAAAGGATCGACAGCACCTCGTCGTGGGCGTCCCGGTCGTGCACGATGACGGGGAGGTTGCACCTCCGCGCCAGGCGGATCTGTTCCCGGAAAGAGGCGCGCTGGGCGTCCCTCGGGGAGCGGTCCCGGTGGAAGTCGAGCCCGGTCTCGCCGATCGCCACGACCTTGTCGCACCGGGCGAGCTCCTCGAGGCGCGAAAGCGCCCCCTCCGTGAGGCCCGAGGCGTCGTGGGGATGCAGGCCGACGGACGCGTACACGCCGGCGTGCCGGTGGGCGATCCCCACCCCCTTCGCGCTGCTGTCCGGGTCGATGCCGATCGTCACGATCCGGGTGACGCCGGCTTCGCGCGCGCGGGACACGACCTTGTCCTCCGCTTCGGCCAGCGGCGGCATGTCGAGGTGTGCGTGCGAATCGAAAAACATAGGGGGATCCCGGGGAGCTGGAATGGGCGCGGCGGTCAGGTAACGGGTTCGATCTTCGGGAATACGATGCACGCCTTCGGCAGGGAGGCGCCGGCCGCGAGGCCGCCCCACGCGCCGGCCGCGCCGATCCGGGCGCTTTCCACGTTCCCTCCGCCGGGGACGAGGGCTTCCCACATCTTCTGCGACGCCGCCGGCGTGAAGGGCGCCATGAGCAGCGCTGCGACGCGCGCCGCCTCGAGGGCGTTGAAGAGGACCGTCCCCAGCCGGCCGCGCATCGCCGGGTCCTTCGCCAGCGTCCACGGCTGCGCGGCCTGCACGTATTCGTTCGCCCGGGTGACGAGCTCGATGACCGCCGAAAGCGCCTTGTGGAACGCCACGTCTTCCATCGCGGCGTCCACGGCCGCGACGGCGTCGCGGGCGCAGCCGGAAAGGGCGGCGTCCGGCGGTTCCCCGCTCACCGGCGCCGGAACGGTCCCGTCGAAATATTTCCCCAGCATCCCGAGCGTGCGGTTGAGGAGGTTCCCCAGCTTGTCAGCCAGCTCCGAATTGGCGCGCTTGATCAGCTCCCGTTCGGAAAAGTCGCCGTCCAGCCCGAAGGAAACCTCCCGAAGGAGAAAATAGCGGAACGCGTCGGGGCCGTACTTTCGGACCATGTCGTACGGATCCACCACGTTGCCCAGCGACTTGCTCATCTTCCGCCCCTCGACGGTCCACCAGCCGTGGGCGAAGACCCCCTTCGGGGGCTCGATCCCGGCGGACATCAGGAACGCGGGCCAGTAGACGGCGTGGAACCGCAGGATGTCCTTCCCGACCATGTGGAGGTCGGCGGGCCAGAACGTCTCGACCTCCGCCGTCCGCCCGGGGTACCCCAGTCCGGTAAGGTAGTTCGTGAGGGCGTCGTACCAGACATAGATCACGTGTCCCGGCGCGTCGGGCACGGGAATTCCCCACGAAAGCGACGTGCGGGAAACGGAGAGGTCGTTCAAACCCCCCTCGACGAAGGAGACCACCTCGTTGCGCCGGCTTTCCGGCCGTATGAACCTCGGGTTCTCTTCGAAGTGCCGCAGCAGGCGGTCCTGGTATTTCGACAGCCGGAAGAAGTACGAGGGCTCCTTCCGCTTCTCCACCGGGCGGCCGCACGTGGGGCACTTCCCGTCCTCGATCTGGAGATCCGTCCAGTACGCCTCGTCGGGCACGCAGTACCACCCTTCGTAGGAGCCGAGGTAGATGTCGCCGTTGGCCAGCGACTTCCGGAAGAGGTCCTGCACGGCGGCGTAGTGGCGCGGCTCGGTGGTTCGGATGAAGCCCGTGTTGCTGATCTCGAGCGCGGGGGTGAGCCCCTGGAAGTTGGCCACCACCCGGTCCGCGAGCTGCCGGGGGACGAGCCC
>JAJZRM010000006.1:0-2165 GCA_021802685.1 Deltaproteobacteria bacterium
GGGGACGGACGCGCGGGAACTTTGGATCCAGGGGCACTGGTTCTTCCTCCCGTCGACGTATCTCGAATTCACGGCCAATCGGACCGAGCGGCAATTTCCGGGCCCCGCTACGGAAAAGGTGAGCAGGTACGAGATGGCGTTCATCGGGTGGTTCACCCGTTCCCTGCGCGCCCGAGCCGGTTTTCAGACCGAAAAGGTCACGAACGCAGGGGGGGTGGCGGACAGCGGCGAGAACAATTTCACCTCCCGGTTGGAATTGTCCTGGCAGTTTTCGGGGGGGAATCGATGAGGATGTTTATGACACGGCACGGATGGTTTCTGGCGATCTGTTTTTCCTTGTTTACCCTCGCATCCCCGGGCGGCGCCCGGGCCGCCGACCCTTACGGTTCCGTGAGGGGGAATATCGACCCGGCGCAATCCATCTACGGCGGATCCGTGGGAACGTTTCCCCAGGGGCAGGGCGCCCTGTATCCGCTCCAGCAGATGCAGGATTCCTCGGCCTTTCCGCAGTCGCCCTTCCTTGCTCCAATGCTTCAGGGAGGGGATTCTTCGGGCGAGGTTTCCACGTTTTCGAGGGAAATAGCCATCCCCATGCTGCCGCCGCTTCCCCCGGAAGGTCAGTCCGCGTTCGAACAGTTCGTTTCGGGGAAGATCGAGATCACGAAAGCGCAGTTGGAAGTGATCAGGAAAGACCCCGCGATCACCTTCACCAACGCCGTCGGGGGAACGCCACCAGGATACATCGCCGTGCCTGTCAAGATCCTCCCCGTTCCCGAAAAAGTACCCCCTTATCCGAAAATCCAGGCGGTCGCCATCGAAGCCGACGCAGGCTACCTGGTCGGTCCCCGCGACCGGATCGCCGAATCGTTCCGCCTCCTGGGCATCGCAAGCCCGTATTCCATCTCGATGGATTTGAAGCACTTCGGGTTCGACATGTTCCAACAGGGCCGTTCCGGGTTTCTTACCACGAACCGCCTGCCCGTCGGCCCCGACTACGTCCTCGGCCCCGGGGACGAGGTGAGAATCAGGGTCTGGGGAAAGTTCGAGGGCGCGTGGAACCGGAGGATCGAGCGGGACGGCACGATCCGTCTTCCGAAGGTCGGCGTCGTCGCGCTGGGAGGATTGACCTTCGAACAGGTCCAGGATGTCCTCCACAAGGAGTTTTCCCGGGTCTTCACCGGGTTCGAAATGAACGTCACCCTCGGAGTCCTCCGGACGATGTCCGTCTACGTGGTGGGAAACGCCCGGCAGCCGGGTGCATATACGGTCTCTTCGCTTGCGACGCTGGTCAACGTCCTGATCCAGGCCGGCGGGCCGACGAAGTCCGGGTCCATGCGCGACATCCAGATCCGCAGGGGAGGGATGACGGTCTCCCACTTCGACATGTACGACCTCCTGCGGCACGGGGACAAGTCCGGCGATCCTCGTCTTCTGCCGGAGGATGTGATCTTCATTCCCCCGACCGGGCCGGTCGCCGCGATTGCGGGAAGCGTGAACCATCCGGGACTCTACGAACTGAAGGGGGAACGGACGGTCTCGCAGCTGATCGAGCTGTCGGGAGGATTGAACGCCCTCGCGTTCCGGGGCCGGCTGCAGATCGAGCGGATCGTGGAGAACAACCGCCAGATCGTGTTCGAATCCGATCTCGAGGAATCGAAGGAAAAGGAGGTCGATCTCCGTTCCGGGGATATCCTCAAGATCTACCAGGTCGTCCAGGACCGGCGGACCGTCCGGGTCGCCGGGGCCGTGCTCCGGGATGGGGAATACGGATTCACCCCCGGCATGACGGTGAAGGACCTGGTCGCCCTGTCCGGAGGGACGAGGTATTTCGCCTACCTGAAGGAGGCGGAGCTGGCCCGGCAGCACCTATCGGAAACGGGGCCGAGCGTCGAGAAGGTCAACATCGACCTGGAAAAGGCGCTGGCAGGGGATCCGCAATCGAATTTGCCCCTGCAGGAGAACGACCACCTGTTCGTCCGCACCATCCCGGAAATGGCCGCGTACACCCAGGTCTCCATCCTCGGAGAGGTCCGCTTCCCCGGGACCTATACCGCCCGAAAAGGGGAACGGCTGTCTTCCCTGATCGAGCGGGCGGGCGGCTTCACGTCGAACGCGTATGTCCGGGGCACCATGTTCACGAGGGTCAGCGTGCGGGAATCCCAGCA
>JAJZRM010000006.1:2175-21392 GCA_021802685.1 Deltaproteobacteria bacterium
TCTCAACGAATCCATTTCCCGGCTGGAACGGGACCTGCTGGTTCGGGCAGCCGCCAATGTATCGACCGCGGCGTCCGCCGAAGAGCTGAGGGCGAAGGAAGCCGAGCTCACGCGGGTCCAGGACCTGCTGGATAAGCTCAAGAACGTTCGGGCCAACGGGAGGATGGTGCTGGAGATCTCCTCCCCCGAGACTTTGAGGAACTCCCTGTACGATATCGAGCTGGAGAACGGGGATGTGCTCGTCGTTCCCCAGAACCCCCGGAGCCTTCAGACGCTGGGCGCCGTGTTCAACCAGGCGACGTTCGTATTCGATAAGACAAAAGAGGTCGGGGATTACATCTCGATGGCCGGCGGGTACACGGAGTCGGCGGACAGGGAGCGGATCTACATCCTGAAGGTGAACGGATCGGCGGTCCGCCCCGAAAGCAGCCGGTTTTTCCTCTCTTCCGGCTCCACGTACACGACGAGGGACGGGAAGCCGCTCCTGGAGCCCGGAGACACCATCATCGTGCCCGAGAAACTCGACCGGATCGCATGGCTCCGGGAAACCAAGGACATCACCCAGATCTTCTTCCAGATCGCCGTTGCGGCCGGCGTCGTGATCGCGCTGTTCTGAACGGCGACATCCGTTTATGGAGCGGGAAATGGAACCCGAAATGGCGCCCCCCGGGAACGAGATCGACCTGGCAAAGCTGTTTGCCGCCCTTTGGCGCCGGCGGCGCCTGATCTTCGCGATCACCTCGGTGTTCGCCGCTGTCGCGGTGGTCGTGTCCCTGCGGCTCCCCAATCTCTACAAGGCGGAAACACGGATCCTGCCGCCCCAGGACAAGGGAGGGAATCTCGCCGCGCAGTTGCTGGGCCAGGCGGGGGGGCTCATGGCGCTGGCCGGCGGAGTTCCCGGCGTGAAGTCCCAGGGCGAACTGTATGTGGAGATCGCGAAATCCCGAACCGTGCTGGACCGCATCGTCGACCGGTTCGACCTGATGAAGCTCTATGAGGCGCGGTACCGCCAGGATGCGAGAAGGAACCTCCTGGGGGCCGTCAAGGCCAGGGACGATCGAAAGAGCGGGATAATATTCCTGACGGTGGAGGACACGGACCCCAAACGGGCGGCGGATATCGCCAATGCGTTCGTCGAGGAGCTGAAGTCCCTGGCGGGCGGGCTGGCGATCTCGGAAGCCGGCCAGAGGCGGATGTTCTTCGAGGAGCAGATCCGGCACGCGAAGGAGTCGCTTACCCGCTCCGAGGAGGAGATCAAAGGTTTCCAGCAGCGGACGGGACTGTTCCAGGTCGACGCCCAGGCCAGGGCCATCATCGAGGGGATCGCGCGTCTCCGGGCGATCATTGCGGCCAAGGAGGTCGAGGCCAAGGTGCTTCGGTCGTTCGCGACCTCCCGGAATCCTGACCTGAACCGGGTGGAGGAGGAGATCCGGGCGCTCCGGAGCGAATTGCAGAAAACCGAAACGACGAAGGGAGCGGGTTTCGACCCCATCATGTCCTCGGGCAGGGTCCCCGAGATGGGAACGGAATACCTTCGGAAGGTGAGACAGCTGAAGTACAACGAAACCCTGTTCGAGCTGCTGTCGAAGCAGTATGAACTGGCGAAGCTGGACGAGGCCAGGGACGCGGTCGTCATACAGGTGATCGACCGTGCGGTCCCTCCCGAGCGGAAATCCGGACCGCAAAGAGCGTTGATCGTCATACTGTCCGCGTTCATCGCCCTCTTCCTGTCCACGGGCGTTCTTGCGGTGGTGGAAGTCCTGAAAACGCGCCGATGAACGATTTTGCCGTGGCTGTGCTCGGCACCGGCTCCATCGGGTACCGGCATCTCTCGGTGTTGCGAACCCTGGGGGTGAAATGCGTCGCGGTGCCCGTGCGCCCGGAACGCGCCAAGGCATTGGCCACCGAAGGATGGGAAGTCGCCGGCTCCCTGGACGAAGCGGTGTCCATGGGAGTGCGGGCCGCGGTCATCGCGACCGACACGCTGCGTCATGTTCCGGACACGCTGCATGCTCTTCATCTCGGCCTGGACGTTCTTTGCGAAAAGCCGCTGGCGGAGGATGCGCTCGCGGCGAGCCGCCTGCCGGATCCTCCCGGTGATTCGGCCCCCAAGCTGTTCGTGGCCTACTGTCTTCGCTTCGACGAAGGATTGACGGCATTTCGCGCCCGCCTTGCTTCGATCGGGGATATCCATTCGGTGCGCATCGAATGCCGTTCTTTCCTCCCGGAGTGGCGGCCGACCCGCGACTACCGCGAATGTTACTCGGCGCGGGCCTCGGAGGGTGGGGTGCTCCGTGACCTGAGCCACGAGGTGGATTACGCATGTTGGCTCTTCGGCGTTCCCGAGACGGTGGCGGGCATGATCGGGAACACGGGAAGGTTGGGGATCGAGAGCGAGGAGATCGCGGAAGCGCACTGGGTCGCACCCGGCGGTATCCGCGTTTCCATTGGCCTGGATTACCTGAGCAATCCTCCTTCCCGCTTCGTTCGGGCGCATGGAAGTCTCGGGGAGCTGGAATACGATTTCCTGTCCCGGCGCCTTGTCTTGCGGGAGGCGGGCGGCCGCAATCGGGAAGAGAGGCCGCAAGGGGATCCCGGGGACATGTACGTGGAGCAGATGCTCCGGTTCCTGCAGGCGGTCTCGGGGGGGGAACATGGGGCGCTCGCGACGGGACGGCACGAGATGAAGGTGCTTGCCCTCTGCGATGCCTGGAGGAAAAGCGCAAGCTCGGGCCGAAGGGAGGAATTGCGATCTTGACGATCGAGCCGATACTCTGCGTCATTCCCGCCCGCGGAGGGTCCAAGGGGCTTCCCGGAAAGAACATCCGGCCGTTGGCGGGCGTGCCGTTGATCGGACACTCCATCCGGTGCGCCATGATGTGCCCCGAGATCTCCCGGACGATCGTCAGCACCGACTCCGGGGAAATCGCGGCGGTCGCCCGGGCGAGCGGTGCGGACGTGCCCTTCATGAGGCCCGCGGAACTTGCGCAGGATCGGACGCCCATGCTTCCGGTGCTGCAGCACGCCTTGCGGGAGATGGAGCGCCTCGACGGGACGCGGTACGGTTCGGTCCTACTGCTGGATCCGACCAGCCCGGGCCGGGTCCCTTCGGACGTGGCCGAGTGCGTCCGCCGCTTGAAAGGCGATCCGGCGGCCGATGGGGTGGTCGGCGTCTCCCGGCCCGGGTTCAACCCGTACTGGCATTGCATCGTGGAGCGGGATGGTTACATGGCTCCGCTCATCCCCGGAGCCGACCGCTTCGGCCGGCGGCAGGATGTGCCCTTCGTTTACCGCATCAATGCGTCGATCTACCTGTGGAGGCGCGACTTTCTTCTCGAAGTGCAGGGGTCCTGGATGAATGGGCGTCACCTGATGCACGAGATTCCCGAGGCCCGTGCCATCCACATCGACGACCTGGACGAGTTCGAGCGCGCCGACCTGATGATAAGGCACGGCTTGGTCAAGTTCCCGTGGCTGGAGGCGAGATGAAGAAGCTGGGAGAGCTCATGGACCTGGGCGGCCGCGTCGCCCTGGTTACGGGCGGCGGCGGCCACATCGGCTCGGCGATAGCGGGCGTTTTCCTCGAGGCGGGTGCGCGGGTCGTCCTGTGCGACCTGACCATGGAAGCATGCGAACGGCGCGCCGGAGAGCTTGAAAAGCAGGGGAGCGGAAGACCGGACTCCGTAGCCGCGGACCTCGCCGGCGAGGAGGGGGCGCGCGGGGCCGTCCGGGATGCGATCCGCCGGGCCGGCCGCCTGGACATCCTCGTCCACTGTGCGGCATTCGTCGGCATCACGCGGATCCCCGGCTGGATCGAGCCGTTCGAGAAGCAGACCGTGGCCGCTTGGGATGCCGCAATGAGGGTGAACCTGACGGCGGCCTTCGTCATGGCGCAGGAGTCCGCCCCCTCGCTGAAAGCCGGAGGCCACGGTTCCGTGATCCTCGTTTCCTCCATATACGGAATCGTGGGGCCCGACAAGACCCTCTACGAGGGAACGGCGATGGAAACCCCGGCGGGCTACGCGGCAGGGAAGGGCGGGCTCATCCAGCTGGGGCGTTACCTCGCCACGATGCTCGCTCCGGAGATCAGGGTAAACTGCCTGACCCCCGGCGGGGTCTGGCGCGGCCAACCGGAGGAGTTCCAGGACCGTTACAAGGCGCGCACGCCGCTTCGGCGCATGGCCACCGAGGAGGATTTGAAGGGAGCGGCGCTGTTTCTGGCCGGCGATCTCTCGTCGTACGTTACCGGCCACAACCTGGTTGTCGATGGAGGATGGACCGCGTGGTGACGCCCGGCGCGCCGTTCATCCGGATCGGCGGTCACCAGGTGGGCGGGGGACATCCGTGCTTCGTCATCGCCGAGGCGGGCGTCAATCATAACGGAGACATGGGCCTTGCCATGCGGCTCGTGGACGTAGCGGCGGATGCGGGAGCGAACGCCGTCAAGTTCCAGACCTTCCGGGCAGGGAAACTCGTCACGAAGTGGGCGCCCAAGGCGGCCTATCAGGCGGAGAACACGGGATCGGGCGGATCCCAGTTCGACATGCTCGGCAAGCTCGAGCTCTCGCGGGATCAGCATCGCGACCTCGCGGAGCGCTGCGCCAGGCGCGGAATCCTCTTCCTCTCCACGCCGTTCGATGAAGACAGCGCGGATTTCCTCGAATCGATGAACGTGCCGGCGTTCAAGGTCTCTTCCGGAGACCTGACCGATCTTATCTTCCTGCGGCACATCGCGTCCAAGGGGCTTCCGGTCCTGCTGTCGACGGGGATGGGGACGCTCGATGAAGTGCGCGAGGCGGTAAACGCGCTGACGGGAGTTCCCGGCCTCGCGCTGCTCCACTGCGTCAGCAACTACCCGGCGGATCCGGCCCACGTGAATCTCCGGGCGATGGATACCCTGCGCCTCGCCTTCGGCGTGCCGGTCGGGTATTCCGACCATTCCGAGGGTCTTGCGGTCGCGCTGGCGGCGGTGGCGCTGGGCGCCGTCGTGCTCGAGAAACATTTCACCCTGGACAGGACTCTGCCGGGACCGGATCACAGGGCGTCCCTGGAACCCGCCGAACTGGGGAAGCTCGTCGAGGACATCCGCACGATAGAGCGGGCAATGGGCCACGGGCGCAAGGAGCCTGCGCCGTCGGAGCTCGAAACGGCGTCGGTCGCCCGCAAGAGCCTCGTGGCGGCGTGCGACATTCCCGCGGGGACCATCGTCTCGCGCGAGCATGTGGCGGCCCGGCGGCCAGGCACGGGAATCCCTCCCGGCATACTGGAACGGCTGCTCGGGCGGAAAACGAGGACCGCCATGACCGCCGGTACGCCGTTCGATTGGAAGGCGCTCGATTGAGGACGGTCGGCGTCGTCACCACCTCCCGGGCGGATTACGGCATCTACCTCCCGGTGCTACGCCGCATCCGGACGGAACGGACCCTCGCCCTCCGGCTCATGGTCACGGGGATGCACCTTTCGAAGCGCTTCGGCATGACGGTCGAGGCGATCGAGGCCGACGGGTTCGAGGCGGCCGAGCGCGTGCCGGTGTTGTCGGATTCGGATGATCCCCGGGCAATCGCCGAGTCGATGGCGAGAGGGACGGCGGGTTTTGCGGAGGTCTTCGCGCGGTCCCGGCCGGACATCCTTGTGGTGTTGGGGGACCGCTTCGAGATGCACGCCGCCGCGCTCGCCGCGCTGCCGTTCAAGATCCCGGTCGCCCACATTCACGGGGGCGAGCTGACCGAAGGCGCCATCGACGACGCCCTTCGCCACTCGATGACCAGGTTGAGCCACCTGCATTTCGCGGCCACGGAGGAGTACGGGCGCCGCCTGGTGCAGATGGGCGAGGAGCTCTGGCGCGTGACGGTCACCGGTTCGCCTTCCCTGGACAACCTCGCGTCCGCGAGGAGGCTTTCGCCGGGGGAACTGGAATCGCGATTCGGTCTGCGGGTGACGGCCGACACGCTCCTGGCGACGCTCCATCCCACGACGCTCGAGTTCGAGGACGCGGACGGGCAGGCCGAGGAATTTCTCGCGGCGCTCAAGGCGTCCGGGCGACCGGTCGTTTTCACGATGCCAAACGCCGATACCGGAGGGCAGGCCATCCGTGAACGCATCCGGCGCTTTGTCCGCGCGGAGCCCTCGGCGCGGGCGGTGGAGAGCCTCGGCACGGAGGGGTACTTCAGCGTGCTCGCTCTTTGCTGCGCGATGGTGGGCAACTCCTCCAGCGGCCTCCTGGAGGCGCCGTCCTTCGGCCTGCCCGTGGTGAACGTGGGAAACCGCCAGAGAGGAAGGGTGCGCGGGGAGAACGTAATCGACGTCGGGTACGGGCGGGAAGAGATCGGCGAAGGCATCCGGCGCGCCACGGACCCGGCGTTCAGGAAATCCCTTCAGGGAATGGCGAACCCTTACGGAGACGGGAAGGCCGCGCCCCGGATCGTCGCGAAGCTCGCGGAGGCGCCGCTGTCGGGACGACTCCTGGTGAAGCGCTTCCACGACCTGCCCGTCGGGAAGGATCCGCCGTGAACCCGGATGCGGAGAAGCCGTCCCTTCCCCGTTGCGTGATCCTCGGCGGCGGCGGCCATGCGCGCGTGCTCGTCGATTGCATCCGCGAGTCCCGGCTCTCGGAGATCGAGGGGGTGCTGGACGCGGATCCCTCGATCCATGGGCGGAAGGTCCTCGACGTTCTCATCCTCGGCGGCGACGAGATGCTGGGCGGCCTCGCAGCGGGCGGCGTCACGCATTTCGTGGTCGGGCTCGGCGGGGTCAGGGACAACGGGCCGAGGAGGCGCCTGTTCGAACTGGGTCTGCTGTTCCGCCTCGCGCCCCTGTCGGTGCGCCATCCGTCCGCCGTCGTCTCCCGGTGGGCGGGCGTCGGCCCGGGATGCCAACTGCTGCCGGGGAGCATCGTGAACGCGGGCGCCGTGCTCGGGAAAAACATCATCGTGAACAGCGGCGCCGTCGTGGAACACGATTGCGTCGTCGAGGACCACGTGCACATCGCCACGGGCGCAAGGCTTGCGAGCGGCGTGCGCGCGGGAGCGGGCGCTCACATCGGCGCGGGGGCGACCGTGCGGCAAGGGATCGCGATCGGGGAACGGGCGGTGGTGGGCGCGGGGGCGGCGGTCATCCGCGACGTTGCCGCGGGCACGGTGGTGGCGGGCGTCCCGGCGCGGCCGCTCGACAAGGGTCCGGGGTGACCGCATGAACACGAGGATCATCCCCCGGCTCGATATCAAGGGGCCGAACCTGGTCAAGGGGATCCATCTCGAAGGGCTCCGCGTCCTCGGCAAGCCCCATCGCTTCGCGCGGTACTATTACGAGAGCGGGGCCGACGAGCTGATCTACATGGACGTCGTCGCCAGCCTGTACGGCAGGAACAGCCTGGCCGGGATCATCGAACGGACTTCCAGGGAGATCTTCATTCCTCTTACCGTCGGCGGGGGTTTACGGACCATCGAGGATATCCGCGCGGTGCTGCAGGCCGGAGCGGACAAGGTCTCGATCAACACGGCGGCGATCGGGCGCCCCGCGCTGATCGCCGAGGCATCGAAGCGGTTCGGTTCGTCGACGATCGTGGTATCGATCGAAGCGAAGAAACAATCCGACGGCTCCTACCTGGCGTACACGGATTGCGGCCGGGTGAGGACCGGGGTCGAGGTGTTCGGCTGGGCGAAGAAGGTCGAAGAGCTCGGCTGCGGCGAGATTCTCCTCACCTCCATCGACGCCGAGGGGACGGGGCGGGGATTCGATCTGGATCTGGTTCGCCGGGTTTCGACGTCCGTATCCATCCCGGTGATCGCGTCGGGAGGCGCGGGGAAGATCGAGCACCTGGCGGATGTCGTCCGCGACGGGAAAGCCGATGCGGTCAGCCTGGCGTCCTGCCTCCACTACCAGTACATCCGCCGGTATTACACCGACGACGATTACTCGTCCGAGGGGAACGTGGCTTTCCTGAGAAGCGACCGGGAGTTCACGAAGGTGCAGGGCGCGCGGATCGACGAGATCAAGAAGTTCCTCGTCGAGGGCGGCATCCCGTGCAGGTGGCCCGTGGAAGGGGCGGGCGGTGATTGACGCGGGGAAGCCGCGCGTGGCCATCGTGGACTACGGCGTGGGAAACCTGTTCAGCGTCCGGAATGCGTGCGCCCACGCGGGAATGGAGGCCGTCATCACCGCGTCGCGCCGGGACATCCTGGCGGCGGACGCCGTGATCCTGCCGGGGGTCGGCGCCTTCGGCGACGCCATGGCCATGCTGGAAGAGCGCGGGCTGACGGACCTGTTGCGCGAAATCGCACGGTCCGGCAAGCCCTTCCTCGGGATCTGCCTCGGGATGCAGCTCCTGATGACGGAGAGCTTCGAATTCGGGCGGTGGCCGGGGCTGGGAATCATCCCCGGAACGGTCGTGCGATTGGAAAACAGGTCCAAAAGGGGGGAACCGGTCAAGGTCCCGCAGGTTTGCTGGAACACGCTGCATCGGACGGAAGGACGGGGCGATACCTGGGAAGGGACGCTTCTCAAGGATCTGCCGGACGGCGTATTCATGTACTTCGTCCATTCATTCTATGTGAAGCCCGATGACGACGAGGTCTCCATCGCCCTGACGCGTTACGGTGCGCAAAGTTTCTGCTCGGCAATGCGGTACGGGAACATCTTCGCCTGCCAGTTTCACCCCGAGCGGAGCGGTCCGCCCGGGCTGAAGATCTATCGGAACCTGGCGGAAATCGTGAAGGCATCCCGAAAGTAAAAGGAGAAGAGAGGCCATGCCCAGCCGGAAAATCATCGACAGGCAGATCCCGATCCTGCCCAGGGAGATAAGGTTCTGCAGGAAGTGCGTCGTCTCCAACCAGCGGCCTCGCATCCACTTCGACGAGGAAGGGGTCTGCGGCGCCTGCCGGTATGCGGAAATAAAGCACAACAAGATCGACTGGACCGCGCGGGAGAAGGAACTTCAGGAGGTCTGCGGCCGATATCGAAGGAAGGATGGCCGTTTCGACATCATCGTGCCCGCGAGCGGCGGCAAGGACAGCGCAAGGGTGGCGTGGGAGCTGAAATACCGCTACGGCATGCACCCTCTCACGATAACGTGGGCCCCGTTCGAGTACACGCCGGAAGGTTACCAGAATTTCCGCGCGTTCGTGAAGACCGGCGGGTTCACAAACCTGGAAGCATGGCAGAACGGGAAATTCCACAGAAAGCTGTCCAGGGTCGCCTTCGAGGCGTTGGGCGACGCGTGGCAGCCCTTCACTTACGGGCAGGTCTGCTACGCTTTCCACATCGCCAGGGCGTTCGACGTCCAGCTGGTGTTCTTCGGCGAAAACGGCGAGGCGGAGTACAGCGGAGATCCCCGGGTGTACAACCTGAGGGGGATGCCTTTCGATGCGTGGGCCGAACAGTACTTCAAGGGGGCGACCGTCGACGATCTGATCGAATACGGCCTGCAGGAAACCGACTACTTCACGAAGGACGACTACGACGAAAGCGACCTGACCTTCTACCGCCCGCCGGACCCCGCCGACATGTCGAAGCGGGGCATCGAGTTCCACTGGTTCGCCTATTACAAGAAATGGACGCCGCAGGAGAACTACTACCTGGCGAGCGAGCACTGCGGCTTTCAGGCGAACCCTTTCGGGCGTTCCGAGGGCACCTACTCCAAGTATGCAAGTCTCGACGATCAGATGGACGGGTATCATTTCTACCTGGCTTTCATGAAGTTCGGCATCGGAAGGTGCACGTCCGACGCCGCTCACGAGATCAGGGACGGCCATATATCGAGGGAGGAGGGAGCGGCGCTCGTCAGGCGGTTCGACGGCGAGTTCCCGAAGCGCTGGTTCAAGG
Organism: Deltaproteobacteria bacterium; assembly: GCA_021802685.1. Classification (GTDB taxonomy): domain Bacteria; phylum Desulfobacterota; class Deferrimicrobia; order Deferrimicrobiales; family Deferrimicrobiaceae; genus UBA2219. Next base: position 11,995 of record JAJZRM010000006.1, read on the forward strand.
AGTTCATCGAGTACCTCGACATCACCGAGGAGCATTATTGGGAGGTGATGGACAAGTTCAGGACCCCTCACGTATGGAGAAACGACAACGGAGTCTGGAAGCTGAACAAGGCGGTGTATGATGAATACCCGTCCGATGCCGTTCCCGGATACATCACGAGCCTGTTACCTGAAAATAGAGGGAAGGAGTGATCCATGCTTTCGGAGCTGTTGAAGGATTTCCTGCCCGTCGACGTCTCCAGGATGCGCGCGCGGGATTTCCTGGGAAAACAGAACGAGATCGAAAACACGAAGCTTGCGGCCATCGGGAAAGGCAGCGGCTGGAAGGATGTGGAATCGTGCCCTCTATGCGGTTCCGGCGAGAGGGAAACGGAATTCAGGAAGCACGATGTCGAACTGGTCGGATGCCTCGACTGCCGGTTGAGATACGGCGCCCGCATACCGTCGAACCTGGACGATGTGTACAAAAGCCCGGAATACGTCTCCTTCTCGAAAGAGGATTCCGACGAGCATTACAGCTACCGGCGGGATCGATTCGGGCGGGAGCGGGTCGCCATATTGGAAAAATATTGCGGCGATCTGACGGATCTCAAGATCCTCGATATCGGTTGCGGAAACGGCTATTTTCTCTCCGCCGCGATGGAGAGATGCAAACACTGCTTCGGAACGGAATCCTCCGGAAGACTTCGGAAATTCGCTACGCAAAAGACGGGCCTTTCCGTATTCGGGGAAGATCTCGAGAATCTGCCGGAGAGGGATTTCGACATCATAACGCTTTTCGATGTGATCGAGCATGTCCCTGCCCCGGCCCGGTTCATGGAGACGGTCATCGAGCTATTGAAGGCCGGCGGTCATATCCTCATGTTCACGCCCAACTTCGACAGCTTCAGCATCCGGGTCATGGAGGCGCATTCGTCGATCGTCGATCCTACGGAGCATGTGGTCCTGTTTACCCGGCCCAGCTTGAAATATCTGGCCGATGCGCTTCGCCTTGAAACCATTTATTATGAAACCCAGGGCCTCGATATACAGAATATTCTGTCCATGTCGCGCGGCGGCGACGCGGATTCCGGGAAATTCCTGATCCGCTGGGCAAACGAGCTGCAGGCGATGATCAACCGGTCTTCCTGTGGAGATTATTCGCGGATCATGTTCAGGAAAGCGTAGCCAGGAGCGACAATGGGTTTTGAATCGGGCAAGATCGGCCGCGGCGGCACGATTCGGGAAGCTTTGCATTCCCTGGAAAAATCGGCGCTTGAAATCGTTCTCGTGGTCGATGAACGGGAGAAGCTCATCGGTGTCCTGACGGATGGGGATATCCGGCGGGCCCTGTTGTCGGGAAGCACGTTGGACTCGGCCATCCAAGGAACGATGCAGCGCGAATTCACTTTCGTGGGTCCCGGCATGGGAAGAGCGGAGGTCCTGGACCTGATGCGTGCCCGCAGCATAAGCCAGATTCCCATCCTGGATGCCGAAGGGCGGTTGATCGGTCTGCATGCCATGCATGAAATCCTTGGCGCGGTCGAGCGCCCAAACTGGGCCGTGGTGATGGCCGGGGGGCGCGGCGAACGTTTAAGACCCCTGACCGACGACCTCCCCAAGCCGATGGTGAAGGTTGCGGGGAGGCCCATCCTGGAGCGGATCGTCCTGCACCTTGTGGGATTCGGGATCCGCCGCGTGTTCCTGTCGGTGAATTACAAGGGAGAGGTCATCGAGCGCCACTTCGGGGACGGCGCCTCCCTGGGTTGTCGGATCGAGTACCTGCGTGAGGGAAAGCCCTTGGGCACGGGCGGGGCGCTGTCGCTTCTTCCGGAGCTCCCGGCGGACCCGCTGCTGGTGTTGAACGGCGACCTTCTGACCCACGTCAACATCGAGGGCCTCCTGGCGTTCCACGATCGCGGCGGCTTTGCTGCCACCGTCGCGGTCCATGAATATGTCCACACGGTGCCGTACGGAGTGGTGGAGCGGAACGGGGACCGTATCACGGGCATGCGCGAGAAACCTTCGCAGACATGGCTCGCCAATGCGGGCATTTATGTCCTGAAGCCGGGCTTGGTGGAAAGGGTGCCGAGGGACAAGTCCTTTCCCCTGCCCGCTCTCCTCGACGAGTGCCTCGACCGCGGAGAAGCGGTCGGCGCGTTCCCCGTCGAGGAGGAATGGATCGATGTGGGACACCCCAGGGAATTGCTGCGGGCGCGCGGAGAGGAAAACAAACCGTGAGATGGGAAGGGCGCAAAGTCATGGTCACCGGCGCCGACGGCTTCATCGGCAGCCATCTCGCCGAGCGCCTCGTCGAGTTGGGCGCGGACGTGCGCGCTTTCTGCTTCTACAACTCGAACGGGTCTCTGGGCTGGCTGGACGACGCGGACGCCTCCGTCAGAAAGCGCCTGGACGCGCGGCTGGGTGACATCCGGGACGCCCGCTTCGTCGAGGAGGCGTGCCGGAGCGTGGACACCGTTTTTCATCTGGCGGCGCTCATCGCCATCCCTTACAGCTATGCTGCCCCGGAAAGCTTCATCGACACCAACGTGAAGGGTACGCTGAACGTGCTGGAAGGCGTCCGGCGCGCCGGGTGCCGGCTGATGGTGAACACCTCCACGAGTGAGGTCTATGGGACCCCCGGAAGCGTTCCCATCCTCGAAACCCATCCCTTGCAGGGACAGTCGCCCTACAGCGCCTCGAAGATCGCGGCCGACAAGCTCTGCGAGGCGTACCATTGCTCGTTCGGCCTCCCGGTGGTGACCCTGCGTCCCTTCAACACTTACGGGCCGCGCCAGTCCACCCGCGCGGTCCTGCCTACGATGCTGGTACAGCTCCTGGCCGGCAGGAAGGAAGTCAAGCTCGGCCGCCTGGATCCGAAGCGGGACCTGACGTTCGTCGCCGATACGGTGGAGGGCTTTATAAAGGCCGCCGAAGCCGAGGGGGCGGTGGGCGAGGTGATCCAGCTGGGCACCGGCCGGACGATTTCGGTGGGCGGGCTCTTCGACATCGCCTGCAAGACGTTGGGCGTCTCGGCGGAGGTCGTGCAGGAAGAAGCACGCCTGCGGCCCGACAACAGTGAAGTAATGATCCTCCTGTCCGACCCGTCAAAGGCGAAGCGCCTGTTGGGCTGGGAGGCCGTTGTTCCGGTGGAGCAGGGGATCTCGCGTACGGCGCGGTGGCTTGAAACGCGCTCGCGCCTATACGATCCGGAGCGATACCACGTCTAAGACCGTCATCCCGCTTTCCGTGCCCTGCCTGCGTGGGAACGAATGGGCCTATGTGAAGGAGTGCCTGGACACCAACTGGGTCTCCTCCGTGGGTTCCTTCGTCGAGCGGTTCGAACGCATGGCGGCTGCTGCTGCCGGGACCGGACACGCCGTCGCGACGGTGAACGGAACGGCGGCCCTGCACATAGCCCTCAAACTGGCCGGGGTGGAAGCCGGCGACGAAGTGGCGGTGTCGGACCTTACCTTCATCGCTCCCGCCAATGCGGTCCGCTACCAGGGCGCGTGGCCCGTTTTCGTGGATGCCGAGCCGATGCATTGGCAGATGGACCCGCAGAAGCTGCGGGACTTCCTGCGGAAGGAGTGCGTTTTCGCGGGGGGGGCGCTGAAGAACCGGCACACCGGAAGGCGCGTCGCGGCGCTGCTTCCCGTCCACATCCTGGGACACCCCTGCGACATGGACCCGATCCTGGAGGAGGCCGGGGCGTTCGGTCTACCCGTGGTCGAGGATGCCACCGAAAGCCTGGGCGTGCTTTACAACGGCCGGCCCGCCGGATCTTTCGGCCGGATGGCATCCTTGAGCTTCAACGGGAACAAGATCCTGACCACCGGCGGCGGCGGGATGCTGGTCACGAACGACGCGGAGATGGCCCGGCGCGCCCGCCACCTCACGACACAGGCGAAGGACGACCCCGTGGAATACATCCACGGGGAGGTGGGATTCAATTACCGTCTGACGAACGTTCTCGCCGCCATCGGGGTGGCGCAAATGGAGCGGCTGGACCGCCATGTGGCCGACAAGCGCGCGACGGCCAAGGCGTATACGGAGGCGCTCTCCAAGGTTCCGGGCATCCGCTGTCCGGCGGAGCCGAAGGGGGCGTTCAGCACTTTCTGGTTGTACAGCATCCTCGTGGAGGAAAAGATAGCCGGGATGGACAGTCGCGCCCTCCTGCGCCGCCTGTCCGGAAAAGGCATCGAGTCCCGGCCGCTCTGGCAGCCCATGCACCTGTCTCCCGCCCATCGCGGGTCTTACGCGACGGACTGCACGGTGGCCGGGCGGCTCTACCGCGAAGCCCTGAGCATCCCCTGCTCGGTGGGAATATCTTCCGCCGAAATAGATCAGGTCGTCTCCGCAATCTCCGATGTAAATGGATGAACGAAAGCAAATATTCAAGGATTCCACGCAATACCTGGTATCCACCGTCCTCGCCCAGGGAGCCGGCCTCTTCCGTTCGGTGGTGCTTCCGGTGTTTCTCGGTCCGGCGCAACTCGGCATCTGGAATCTCATGAATGTGGTCATCGGATACGGCGCGAACGCGCACTTGGGGATCCTCCATGGGCTGAACAAGAAAGTCCCGATGTTGCGCGGCCTGGGCCATGCGGCGGAATTCGACGAATTGAAGGACAGCGTCTATTGGGCAAGCCTTCTGTTGGCCTTGATCGTCGGCGCGGCCCTGTTCCTGGGATCGTTCGTGGTCGAGCCGGTCTATGCGTCCGCCCTTCGCATCGTTGCGATGGTTATCGTGCTGCAGATGGTCTTCGTGTATTATTTTTGCCTGTTGCGCGGGGATAACCGATTCGAGCTGGTGAGCAAGGGGATTGCGGGACTATCGATCCTGTCCTCCGCCACGGTTCTGGTTCTCGCGTATCTTTCCCCGGACCGGCTGTTGGGAGCCCTCTGGGGAGTCGCTGTGGCGTATCCGTTCATCTTGGGTTACTGGTATTACAAAGGGGGCTACCGGTTTACGATCTCCTTGAAGCGGGATCAGGTTAAAGATGCTTTCGTGCTTGGATTTCCGCTGATTGTTTTAGGTTTCATGGACATGGTTTTTCTGAGCATGGATCGATGGCTCATCGCGTGGAAGTTGTCGGAAACGGCGCTGGGCTACTATGCGTTCGGAATCATGGCCGGTAATCTGCTGGGGTTGGTTCCCATCTCGGCTTCGAATGTCCTTTACCCGAGAATGCTGCAACGCTTTGCCGTTTCAGGGGACAGTTTCGCGGTCAGCGGATTGCTGCTGAATCCGGTGCGCGCGATTACGTCCATGATGATATTTCTAACGAGTGCGACGACGATCGCTTTGCCTCTGGTGATCCGATTGTTGTTGCCGGACTACATACCGTCCATTTCCCTGATAGAAATCGTCGTGCCGGGGGCTTTTTTCCTGGCGATCGCCTACAGCGTCGGTAATTTCGTCGTGGCGATCAACCGCCAAAGAGTGCTGATCGTTGTCCTTTTGGTCGCAACGGCCGTAACGCTGACGCTGGATGTTGTTCTTTTGCGCCTTGGCTATGGCGTCCATGGGATCGCGTACGCGACCGTCTTAGGGTATGCGATCTACGGATTCGGCTACCTGGGGGTTTCCGTCCATCTTGCACAAGGAAGATGGAGCGAAACCGTGCATTTTCTGGCAAATCACCTTGCTCTATTCATAGTCATGATGATCGCCGTCAAATCAACGGGCCTTATCGCTCACCAGGCATCTCCTTGGCCGGAACAGGTGTTTTGGGCGTTTGTGCGGCTGCTCGCCGTAAGCGGGCTTCTGCTCCCGTTTGTCTGGCTGGCCAACAGGAAGAGCGGGGTTTGGTCGTCCTTGATGGCCATTTTGTCCGAGTGGCGTAACGTGTCTAGACCCGAATAAGGAGATTCCCTTGCCTAAAAAAGGAAACATTGTCGAAAATTGGAATAATTCATATGGACACTTGAAGACCACATATAGTGAAAATATAGATACTCCAGTAGAGTTGATGAACACGATACAATTTGAGTTTGTAAAAGAAGACATAGAACAATATATTCCAGACTTTCAGAAAGGGAAAATACTTGAATGCGGCTGTGGAGGCGCAAGAACATCCCTTTATTTGGCAAGAAGAGGTTTCGATGTGACCTGCTCGGACAGTTCCCCGGAAGCGATCCGATTGGCGGAAGACAATTTCGCGGCAAATAATGCTCAGGGAAAATTTCTTCAGGACGATTTATTGAATTCCAATATTCCTTCGGAATCGTTCGACTGCGTGATGAGTTTCGGCCTCCTGGAGCATTTCGAGGACCTGCGCCCGATCTTGTCGAGCATTACCAGGATGATAAAACCCGGCGGGATCCAGATCCATTGCATAATAACGAAGAAATTTTCGATCCTGATGCTGATGAACATCCTACTGTACCCGTTAAGATTCATGAACAATCTGCTGCATCTCAGGTTCAATAGAATATTCATAGTCAGTTACAGGGATTTTCCTCACTTTGAAAATACGTTTACCGCGGAAGAATATTGTGGCGAATTCACTCGTGCGGGGAACTCCATACTTCGCTGCGAGGCCGGTGGATTCCTTTTCCCTTTTTTAACGTTGCCGAAAGTCGGAAATATGTTGGTGAAAGCGTTTCATGAAGGCCTGTACAAAATGATTCGGAAGACGGACAGGACGGAATCGAAATTCTGGCACATCATGGCTCCGACTTTTTATATCGTTTGCAGAAAGCGGAAATCGCTTTGAGAGCACTGCTTGTCCAGCTGCCCCATACGAATCGAATGCCTTCGGTCGTACCGATCGGCATCGGGTGCATATCGGCGGCTTTGCGTCAGGAAGGATGGGAAACCGAACTCCTGGACATCTTCGCGCGATCCTTATCTCGCGAGGAGACAAGCGCCTTTCTGTCGAAGTCGAAATGGGACCTGATCGGCATAAACGCATTTTCCACGCAGTATGAATGGGCGAAATGGTTTGCGGCCGAGGCAAGGAGGCGGCAACCGCGGGCGGTAATCGTGATGGGCGGCCCCCTGCCCACGTTCAGCGCCGAGATCGTATTGCGGGAAACGCCGGCCGACATTTGCGTCATCGGCGAAGGAGAGGAAACGGTCAAGGAACTCGCACGGAACATGGGCAGGCCCGGATCGGTGGCCGGCATCAAATACCGTGACGGAACCGGCCGGATCGTGACGACTCCGGACCGGCCATACGTTCGTGATCTGGACGCCATTCCTTTCACCCCTTACGAATTCTTCGATATGGAAGTTTATTTGAAGAACAGCGGATTATTCGGCGTGCCCGGCGTAAAGGCGATCGGATTGTTGACATCCAGGGGGTGTCCCTGGCAATGCAGGTATTGCTCGCGAACGTTTCGCGGCGTGCGCCTCCGGAGCATCGACAAGATCGTGGAAGAAATCGGCCTGTTGCGGGAAAAATTCGGCATCCGGGGGGTCAGCTTCGCCGACGAGCTGGTATTGGTCAACAAGCAGCGAGGGTACGAGATGTGCGAAAAGCTCAAACCGCTCAAGATCTACTGGGACTGCCAGGGGCGAGCCAACGTAGTGGATCTTGATCTGTTGAAAGCGATGAAGGATTCCGGTTGCACCAGCGTGGGGTACGGCGTGGAAACCGGGTCGCAGAAATTACTGGACGCCATGGACAAGAAAGTCACCGTCAGGCAGAACGAGCTGGCGGTCGTCAACACCATCAAGGCAGGCATGGTGCCGGTAGTGCAGATGATTTACGGCTATCCCGGCGAAGACATGGACAGCATCGAGGATACGGCCCGATTTTTCGACCGGGTGAAATTCTATCCGGCGACGGGTCGTGGAATATGCAATATAAGCCTGTTGACGCCGCTTCCCGGATCGCCCCTGTATTCGGATTTGGTGGCGCAGGGAAAGATCCGCGACGATGAAGAGATTCTTCTCCGTCTTGATCAAGGCTACTACATCGGGGCTCCATTGCTGGTGAATCTGACGAAGTTCTCCGACGAGGAACTGCTTGCAAACAAGGGCTTGCTCGAACAGAGAATCAAGAGCGGATATTTATCCTACAAACGCATTCATCCCTCGGAGTGGTTCCGCTGGCATCGGAACGCGGTCTCGTCGATTCTGGCGGTTGAGGGCTTCCCGGCGTTGGCGAGGGAGGCTTTCGGTTACGGCCGCAGGCTTGCGGGGCGGGCCAAGGCCCGTCTTTTCCATTGATCGATATAACCGCAAACTTTCAAAAATCCGCGGATCTCGTCAAGGCATGGGGAAAGGCGGCCCTTCCCGGCGGTGAAACCGTCGAAGCGGCATTGACCATCGAAGGCATCCCGTTCTGGGATGTCGTGTCGCCGATGTTTGCAATCGGTCATGTTTCCCAAGCCGTATCGCGCACGCCGCGGCTGCCGAAGCACAAGGAATATTTTCGGAAGATCGCCCGGAATGCCTATCGACTGGCCATGGACGGCCGCGTACATTTATTCGCCGGTGCTCGGGATGGCGATCGCTGGCCTGTTCGCCCTCCTTTCCTGTTTCTCGGCTTCTCGCACTACATGTATCGTGAAACTTTGCAGCCGGTCGCGGACAAGCTGGCCGCTCGTCCCGATCATCCGGTGGTCGTCATCGACGATCTGTTTCCCTATCGGGAAAAAAGCACCGCCCGGGCCGGGATGCGCCGGTCGTTGTGGCGAAGCTGGAACTCCGAAGTCGCCCGGACCGCGAAGGAAATGCGAAGGGAACTCAGGAGCGCCATGGCGAAACTTGCTTCACCTTCGGTCTTGCCCGAGGTCCTGGAATCCGGCGGCATGGCTTGGCCGGATCTTCGCGATTCCTTTCATTGGCTTTTCAATTCATGTTTGCCGTTGCTTGTGAACCAGGCCGCCGTCGCCCGGCATATCATGGAGCGGCATCGTCCGGCATTGCTCCTGTCCACGGACGTGAACGACCCGAGAAACCGCGTATTTTGCCATGCCGGCAAGTCGGCGGGAGTGAAAACGCTCGAGGTTCAGTTCGCGCTTTACGACGAGCAGAGCATCGAATGGAGGTTTTTCATTTCCGATCATCTTGCGGCCACAGGGGAAAACAACTCGAAGATCGTGATGGACCATGGCGTCCCCGGGGAAAAGATCACCGTGACGGGATCGCCGCGATACGACGGCGCATTGGAGTGGCCGGAAGATTTCGCGCGGGGAATCCGCCGGGGTCTGGGAGTGCCGGAAAACAGGAAGATGGTCCTGTTTGCATCGCATCCATATGTTTACGGTTTTTTCGGGGGCCCGGAAATACGGCGTGAAATGATTCGGGCTCTATTGAAGGCGATAAGGTATCGGGAAGAATTATTCCTGGTCGTCAAGCCGCATCCCACGGAAGATCCGGCGGAATTATCGACGCTCGCGCAAGGCATGAACAATGTCCGGTTTGCGGATAAAAAGCGGGACATTCGCGATCTGATAAAGGCC
>JAJZRM010000324.1 GCA_021802685.1 Deltaproteobacteria bacterium
CATCGGGACGCATTCCTTCCCCTCCCAAGCCTTATTTCACGCGGTTTCGCGGGCGCCGGGATGCCGATGCCGGCCTCGGGCCGTTTCCCTTGGACCGGTCGTACGCTTCCCAAGCCCGCTTGACCGCCTCGATGTGTTCCGTGACGAGGACCTGCGCCGCGTTCCCGTCCCGCCTCCGGATGGCGTCAGTGATCATCGGGTGGAAGCGGTACGCCTTCTCGATGGTCCCCTCGAGCATGTGCGTGCGCTGTTGCAGGTAGTAGAGCAGGTCCTGGATGTTTTCGAGGAAGGCGGTGAGCAGGACGTTCTTCGACATCCGGCCGATGTACAAGTGGAACAGGAGGTCCTTCTGCGTGAAGGCGACATGGTCCCCCCGCAGGAAGTCGTCCTCCATCCCGGAGATGATCGCTTGGAGTTCCCCGATCTCTTCCTCCGTCGCGTTCCTCGCGGCGAGGAGGCAGGTCGCCATCTCCACGTACTTCCTGGCGTCGAGGATTGCGAGGATGGACGGGATGTTCTTGTCGAGGAAGGTGCCCCCGCCCTGACGGACGCGCACCAGCCCCATCAGGGACAGCTTCTGGATCGCCTCCCGGACGGAAACGATGCTCATCCCGTGCCGGCGGCCCAGTTCCCCGATCGACGGGAGCCGGTCGCCCGCGAGGAGTTTCCCCTGGAAAATCTGGTCGAGGATGGTGCGGACCAGGCTGTCTCGGACCTTCTTGGCCACACCGACCCCGAGAAGTCATAGGATGACCATATCTTCAGATGACTACGCCCGTAAGTCAAGCGGAATGCGCGGGAATAAAACGGAGCGGGTCAGATCGCCTTGCTGTATGCCAGGCGGCGCTCCAGCCAGCGGGAAAGCTCCGTGAAGGCGAAGCACATGATGAAGTAGACGACGGCGATGAACAGGAAGATCTCGGTGGGGAAGAGCATCGTCCGGTTGTTGACCTGGTTGGCGATCTGGGTCAGCTCCGAGACCCCCACGATGAAGGCCAGCGAGGTGTCCTTGATCATCGAGACGAACTGGTTCACGAACGACGGGATCATGTTCCGCAACGCCTGCGGAAGGACGATGTGGAGCATCGTCTGCCGGTGGGACAGCCCGGTGGACACGGCGGCCTCCGTCTGCCCTTTCGGGATCCCCATGATCCCGGCCCGCACGATCTCGGACATGTAGGCGGAGGTGAACAGAGTGAGCGCCGTGATGACCGTCCACGACGCGGGCATCCCCCCTCCGAACAGCGCCGGAAGCAGGAAGAACATCCAGAAGATGACCATCAGCAGCGGCATCCCCCGGATCGTCTGGATGACCGCCATGGACGCCCAGCGGACCGGCCGGTTCCGGGAGACGCTGAGGAGCCCGAGGACCAGCCCCCCGAGGAAGGAGAAGACGAGGGACACCGCGGCGAGGTACAGGGTGAGCGCCACTCCCCCGACCGGTCCCTTGGGATACCGCCCGATGAAGAAGTAGGAGAGGTATTCCCAGACGACGCGGAAGTCGAGCGCGGTCTCCACTCTAGTGCCTCAGCGCGCCTTGAGGGGCTTGAGTAGCTTGCGGCGGTAGACGGTCATCAGGCCGGTGATGGAGAAGGAGAGCCCCACATACACGATCGTCGCCGCCGAGAACGCCTCGAACCCCTTGAATGTGTAGCTTTCCACCTGCCGCGCCTGGTACATCAGCTCCGCCACGCCGATCGTCATCGCCAGCGACGAGTTCTTCATCAGGTTCAGGAACTGGTTGATGAGGGGCGGGATGGTGAGGCGCACCGCCTGCGGCAGGATGATGTACCGCATGGACCGGATGTAGGAGAACCCGGAGCTGCGGGCCGCCTCCATCTGCTCTTTCGGGATGGAGCGCACCCCCGAACGGATGTCCTCGGCGATGAAGGCGGAGGTGTAGATGGTCAGGGCGATCACCGCGGCGGCGAACTCGAAATCCTGCCGGACCATCCAGTCGTTCACCGCCACGGGAAGGATCTTGTACGAACCGAAGTACCAGAAGAAGATCTGGACCAGCAGAGGGGTGTTCCGGAAGAACTCGAGGTACCCGTGGGCGAACCAGAGGACGGGCCGGAAAGGACTCATCCGCATGATCGCGACGACGAGGCCGAGCAGGAACGACAGAGCGATCGACACCAGGGAAAGCTTGACGGTGACGTGGACTCCGGAAACGAGCCACTCGAAATACTTCCCGCTGGTGACGACCGCCCAGTCGAAATGATAGTTCATGCGGCGCGCTTTTTACGGCGGTGGTTCAGGTCCCCCGCTTGTCGGCCGCGATCGCGAAGCTGCCGCGGTTGATCGGGCTGTCGGAGTTCGGTCCGAACCAGCGCTCGAAGATCTTCTTCGCTTCGCCGGTCTTCTCCATCTCGAGGATCGCGTCGTTGACGAACTTCACGAACTTCGCGTCCCCCTTCCTCATCCCGAGGCCGTAAGGCTCCTCCGAAATCTGCACGTCGGGGATCTCGTACCGGCCCTTGGTGGCGGGGTTCTTTTCGAGTTTTCCGAGCTGGCCGGCCAGGATCGACTCGTCCGTCGTGACCGCGATGGCCTTCCCCTGCTGCAGCGCCAGGACCCCCTGCGGGTAGTCGTCGAAGGAGAGGATGGTGGCGGAGGGAACCGACTTCTTCACGTTCTGCTCGGAAGTGGAGCCTTTCGCCGTGGCGATCTTCTTCCCCTCGAGGTCCTTCAGGCTCTTCACCGTTCCCTTCTTCGTGAGGAACTTCTGGCCGGTCAGGAAATAGGTGTAGCTGAAATCGATCTGCTTCGCCCGCTCCGGGTTCTTCGTCATCGTCGCGGCGAGGATGTCGACGCGGCTCTCCATCAGCATCGGCATGCGGTTGGCGGAGGTCACGGGCTTGAACTCCACCTTCACGCCCAGCTTCTTGGCGATGTACTTGATGAAGTCGATGTCGTACCCCACGTACTCCTTGGTGTTCGGATCCACGGATCCGAACGGCGGCAGGGAGTCCTTCACCCCCGCGACCAGGACACCCTTCGCCTTCACGCCGGCCAGGGTGTCGGCCGCCATGGAGGAGCCGTACAGCGAACCGACCAGCGCCATCGCCGCGACCAGCAGTATCGTTTTTCCTCTCATCTTCGCCTTCTTCCGTTCGGGTGATGGGTTAGTGCATCGGCGACAGGATCTGCTTCAGGAACTGCTTCGCCCGTTCGTGTCTCGGATTCTTGAAGAACTCCTCCGGTTCCGCCCTCTCCAGGATGGCGCCCTGGTCCATGAAGACCACCCGGTCGGAAACCTCCCGGGCGAAACCCATCTCGTGGGTGACCACGATCATCGTCATGCCGGAGGCCGCCAGGTCCTTCATGACCTGGAGCACCTCCCCGATCATCTCGGGATCGAGGGCGGAGGTGGGCTCGTCGAAGAGCATGATCTTCGGCTTCATCGCGAGTCCGCGCGCGATGGCCACCCGCTGCTGCTGTCCCCCCGAAAGATGGGAAGGGTGCGCGTCCCGCTTTTCCGGCAGCCCGACGCGTTCGAGCAGCGCCATCGCCTGCTGTTCCGCCTCCTTCCGGGGGATCCTGCGGATCTTGATCGGCGCCAGGGTGATGTTCTTCAAGACCGTCAGGTGGGGGTAGAGGTTGAACTGCTGGAAAACGAAACCGATTTCGGCACGCAGCTTGTTGATGTCGGTCTTCCGGTCCGAGAGGTCCATTCCGTCGACGATCAGCTTCCCCTCGTTGATCGGCTCCAGATTGTTGATCGTCCGGATGAGGGTCGACTTCCCCGAGCCGGACGGGCCGCAGACAACGACGACTTCCCCCGATTTCACCCGCAGGGTGATGTCGAGATC
>JAJZRM010000325.1 GCA_021802685.1 Deltaproteobacteria bacterium
TCCGGCTGCCCGACCGGAAGGGGCTCGCCCGGGCGGTCGCCCGCCTCCTGTCCCGGCGGTGCCCGATGCAAGGATTCGCAGACCACCGCGTGAGCGAGGCGGTGTACCTTGCGGACCCGGACGGGAACGGCCTGGAACTGTACGCCGACCGTCCCCGGAAACAGTGGGATGTGAAAAAAGGCCATGTGGCCATGACCGCCGAACCGTTGGACGTGACGAATCTCCTCCTGGAGGGGGGGCAAGGCCGGGCCGACGACCGCATCGCACCCGGGACCACGTTCGGCCACGTGCATCTGGCGGTATCCGACCTCCCCCGGGCGGAGCGATTCTATTCGGAGATCCTGGGGCTTGCGGTCACCCAGCGGAGCTACCCCGGCGCCCTGTTCCTCTCCGCGGGAGGATACCACCACCATCTCGGGCTGAACGTATGGGCGGGGATCGGCGCCCCCGCGCCGCCTCCGGAAGCGGCGGGACTCATGTCCTTTTCCATCCTTATCCCCGACGGAGGCACCTTGAACGCCGTGCGTACCCGGCTGACGGGCAGGGAGTTCCCGGTCGATGCGGTCCCCGGCGACCCATCGGCCTTCGCCACCCGCGATCCGGACGGAATCGCCGTGGTGCTGTCGGCGGCACCCTCTTGAGTACGGCTTGACCGGCGCGGCCAGGCAGGTTATTTCCTTATCCGATGGATCCATGGGATACGATATCCGCCCCCGCGCGGCGGTTCTATCCTTTTTCCGGGGATCGAGGGGCGATCCTCCTCGAAACGCAGCGCCCGGACGTGCGGGACCGGTACTCCTACCTGCTGAAAAATCCCGTCTCCCTCCTTACGGCGCTCTCGCCCGAAGAGGTGCCCCGCGTACTGGAGGAAGCGGGGGCCCGCCAGCGGGAGAAGTACACGGTCGCCGGGTTCGTCTCGTACGAGGCGGGATTCGCCCTCGATCCGGCATCTCCGCGCGTGGATTCCGCCGTGGGGGATTTCCCGCTCATCCGGTTCGGAATCTACCCCGGGTTCCTCCGGTTCGATCACCTGCTTCGCCGGTGGGAATCGTCCGGGTCCGTCGATTGGCCCGAAGAGGAACGCATCGATCCCCCGCTCCCCTGGGGGAACCCGATCGACCCGCGGTTTTCCTTCACGGAAACCGAATACGCCGACAAGGTGGAGGAGATCCGGCGAGGCATCGCGGATGGGCGGTATTATCAGGCCAACCTGACGGGAAAGTTCTCTTTTCCCTTCCCGGGCGATCCCTTTTCCCTGTACATGCGGCTACCCGCCCTCCAGCCGGTGAAGTACGGAGCGTTTCTCCGTACGGACGCCGGGTGCATCCTCTCCCAATCCCCCGAGCTCTTCTTCCGCGTCCGCGGAAGGAACATCGAGGTGCGGCCGATGAAAGGCACCTCCTCCCGGGGGCGAACCGACGCCGAGGACCGCCGGGCCGCGGCGGCGCTTCGGGCCGACCCGAAGAACCGCGCGGAAAACGTGATGATCGTCGACCTTATGCGCAACGACCTCGGGAAGGTTTGCGAGGTCGGATCCGTGCGCGTCCCCCGGCTGTTCGAGGTACAGCGGCTTCGCACCCTGCTGCAGATGGTTTCGACCGTTACCGGGACGCTGCGCCCGGGAGCGACCGCCGGATCCCTGTTCCGTGCCCTCTTCCCCTGCGGCTCCGTCACGGGGGCCCCCAAGATCTCCGCCATGCGTGCCCTGCAGTGCCTGGAAACCTCGCCGCGAGGAGTCTATACGGGTGCGATCGGAATCCTGCTGCCGGGCGGAGACATGACCTTTTCCGTGGCGATCCGGACGGCGACGGTCCGGAACGGTCTGGCCGAGACGGGCGCCGGGGGCGGAATCGTCTGGGATTCGGACCCCGGCGGGGAGTTCCGGGAGGCGTGGCTGAAAAGCCGGTACGTTTCGGAGCCGCCGGTATCGTTCCGGCTGATCGAGACGTTCCTCTGGTCGCCCGGCGAGGGATTCCGTTTCCTCGCGGATCATCTCCGGCGGCTCGCATCCTCCGCGCGATACTTCGGTTTCCGCTTCCGCCGGGAAGCCGTGTTATCGGCCCTGGACCGCGCCCTTCGGAAAGGAGAGGCGGCCGGTCCCCGCAGGATCCGGCTTCTCCTCGCGAAAAACGGGGAAGCGTCCGTCGAGGTTTCCCCGCCTCCTCCGGCCCGGGAAGGGACGAATCCCGCCCGCGTGGCGTTTTCAAGGGTGGCCGTATCGTCCAGGGACCCGTTCGTCCGGCACAAAACGACCGTCCGCGCCTGGCGGGACGACGAGTTGGCGAAGGCAAGGAACGAGGGATTCGACGAGGTGATTTTCCTGAACGAGCGCGGGGAGGTCGCCGAAGGGGCCATCTCGAACCTTTTCGTCGAGGCGGACGGACGGCTTCTGACGCCTCCGGCGGCGTGCGGTCTGCTGGAAGGGGTCCGGCGGAGAAGCGTGCTGGCCGACCGGTCCCGGCGGGCGTCCGAGCGGGTCCTCTATCCGGAAGATCTCCGGAAAGCCCGCCGTATCCTGCTCACCAATTCCGTCCGGGGCGTAGTGCCGGCGATTTTGGTCGACGTCCCCTGACTACCGGTTCCTCCGGGAGAGGACCGCTTTCCAGATATCGAGCACTCCTTTTAGGACCGCCCACCGCTCGATATAGTTCGAATCCAGGCCGGCGCCCGAAACCTTGAGAATCCCGGCGATGTCGCGTAGATGCTTCTCCGAACCGCCGTCCCGGTAATACTCCAGTTTTTTGATGATGATGTCTTCGGGGGATGCGAAAGTGGCAGAACCGTCCGTAAACACCTTCATGGGGCGTTTCCGTGCGAACCGGCTCCGGTCGAATTCATCCGGCTTCCTCACGATGACATCGATCTTCAGTCCCGACGCCGGGTGAAGAATGTTGAACTGCCGCTTCTCCCGGATCGCCGCGACGACCGCCTCCCGGGAAACGTAGAAATCGTTCGGCGGGAAACGGGAAAGAAACCGGGGAAGGTGTTGCTCCCTCAGGTCCGCAACGACATCGATATCCAGGGTGAGGCGCGGTTCCCCGTAAACGGCGGAAGCAACGGACCCGACCAGCAGATAGTCCGCCCCGGCCTCCTCGAAGGCCTTTACCGTATTCCGGAGCAGATCAGACTGATCCATCGGCCCACAACCGGGCGATTTCCTTCTCCACCTCCGCCTCGGTCCAATCCGGATGCCGGTTCCGGGCACCCGCCCGCATCAGGGTTCTGGCGAACTTCTCCGCCTGGAACATCATGGCCAGTCGATTCGCGGGCCCCATGTCCCGCAACGCCTCGGCGACGTCGTCCTCGACTGCCTCGATCCTTTCCGGGTCGATCCCCATCGGTCCCTTTCGGAAGACGGTTTCCTGCGATATTAGCACGCAGCGAGGATGCGACACTAAGGCGCCTCGAACTTGTACCCCGCCCCGTAGACCGAACGGATCCACTCCTCCCCGGGGGCGGCGGCCTCGATCTTCCGGCGGACCTTCTTCACGTGGCTGTCGATGGTGCGGTCGCTGACGACGCGCCGGTCCGGGTAGATCCGGTCCATCAGCTGGACCCGGGAGAAGATGCGGCCCGGATGCTCGGCCAGGAACAGGAGCATCTGGAATTCCACAACCGTGAGGTCCAGGTCCCGGCCGTGAAGGGTCGCCTTGCACCGATCCTTGTCGAGCGATAAACCGCGGCTTTCCATCGCCGGCTGCCCGCCGGCGCGGCGAAGCACCGCCTTGACCCGCGCGACGACCTCCCGGGGGCTGAACGGCTTGCAGATGTAATCGTCGGCGCCCAGCTCCAGCCCGAGCAGGCGGAGATC
>JAJZRM010000326.1 GCA_021802685.1 Deltaproteobacteria bacterium
GCGACGAGTCCGTGTCGCCTCCCGATGGCCGCGTAGCCGACGATCCGCCGGATGGCCAGTACCGGGTCGGGCCGTTCCCCGAAGAAGACTTCCCGCAGCGACGCGGCCGCCTGGCGCACGTCGGAAAACGGGCAGCTGAGCAGGGTGGCGCCCAGCGTCCCTCCGAAGACGACCGCCGCGGCCGTGCCCTGGACGATGGAGCCCACGGCCCCGCCTTCGAGGACGTTCCCGGCGACGATCGCCGTGACCCCCAGGAGAATCCCGATGACGCTCGAACGGTCCACGCTCCCTCAAGCCTCCGCTGCTTCCGCGACTTCCGCTACTCCCGCGACTTCCGGATGATCTCCCTCTGGCGCAGGAGCGAGTACTGGACGATCTCGTTGCGGAGCTCCTCGCTCATCTCGTCGAAACGAAGCGCGATCTCGGTCTCCCCGTTTCCCGCATCGTCCGCGCGGATGACGCCGCCGTACAGGATCACGCCGAACGGCGGCCTGGCCGGAAGCAGCATCTTGATCTCCAGGGTGTCTCCGACCTCGAAGCGGTCCTTCGACCGGAACCGCATCCCGGTGGCGCTCATGTTCACCTGCGTCTTCTCCGCCTTCAGGAAACCTTCCGTCTCCATGTCGAGGCGCTCGAGGATCATCCCGAGCATCGTGTGGATGTTGACGAGCATCCGCCAGAGGCGGGGATCCACGTCCATGGCGGGCGTTTCCTCCCCGCCGGGCAGGGCGATGTCGGAGAACGGAAACGAACGGGACACGCACAACCCCTCCCGCCCCATGACCTTCCGCGCGAGGAGCGGAACGACGTCCTCGATCCGGAAATAGGCGCGGCTGTTGGACCAGGTCTTCCGGAGGGTGACCTTGCCCTTGTCCAGTGCCACGACCTCGGCGAAATACTGGTTCCCGTCCGAGGAGATCATGAGCTGCTGGCCCTCGGCGATGTCCCGTTCCCCCTCCACGCCCATCACGATGGTCTGGCCGTCCTCGGAAACCACGGTGCCCTCCCGCAGAACGACCGCCGGCATCGTTTTGTAGAAAACCTTCTTACCCGCGTCCAATCGCATGGGGTATCTCCTCTTTCGCAATCGTTTCCTCGAAGGCCCGCACTAGTTCCGGGTCGAACTGGGAGCCGGCGCATCGGTTCAGCTCCGCGACGGCGGCTTCCCGAGGGAGCGCCATCCGGTAGGGGCGTTGCGACGTCATGGCGTCGAACGTGTCGGCGACGGCGAGGATCCGCGCGATCGCCGGGATCTCCTCCCGTCCGATCCCGTCGGGGTACCCGGCGCCGTCGAACCGCTCATGGTGGTGCCGGATGATCTTCCGTTCCTTTTCGAAAAACCGGATCGGCTTGATGATCTCGTCGCCGATGACCGTGTGGAGCTGGATCTCCCGGATCTCCTCCTCCGTGAGCCCCCCCGGCTTGAGGAGGACCGTGTCGCGGACCCCGATCTTCCCGATGTCGTGGAGGTATCCGCCGAACCGGAGGGTGTCGATTTCCTCGGCTCCCAGCCCCAGCACCTCCGCGATCCGCAGCCCGTACTTCGTGACCCGCTCGGAGTGCTCCTTCGTGTAGGAGTCCCGAGCCCCGATCGTCGTGATGAGCGACTTGAGCGTCGCGACGATGTTGTTGAAGAAGACCTCGTAGAGGGCGTTGTTCTCGATCTTGGAGGCGACCTTCCTGGCCAGGTTGATCGCGATGTAGACCTCCTCCTCGGAGAAGGCCGCGCCGTCCGCCTTGCCGGAAAGGCAAAGGACGCCGAACACGTCGTCGCCGACGAGCAACGGGATCGCGAGAAGCTGGGATTCGAGGGCGGCGCCGGTGTGGGGGCTCGGCCTGCCCACGTCGAGGATCTGGTGCTTCTTTCCCCCGATGACGCTCTCGAAGAAGGAGCCCGCGACCGGCAGGGACGCCGCCGGAACGCCCACGGCGGATTTGACCGCGAGGTCTCCCCCCTCGAGGAGGCCGAAGGACACCTCGTTGACGGCGAGGAGCTTCGCGGCCATCCCCGCGACCCGCGCGTAGATCTCCTTGTTCTCGTGACAGCGGTCCACTTCGATGCTGATCGAGTGGAGGGCGCCGATTTCCTGCAACCGCTTGAACAGCTCGGCGTTCAGCATCTTCAGGGAGGCGTCCGACCCCCGCGCCGAGGCGAGCCGTCCGTAGAGCTTCCATTCCCCGAGGATCCTTTCCGTGGTCGCCACGATCTTGTCCAGCTTGAACGGCTTCGTGATGAAGTCGCACGCCCCTTTTCGCATCGCCGCGACCGCGACCTCCATCGAGGAAACACCCGTGAGGATGACGACGGGGGTGGAGGGGGCGATCTCCCTGCTCTTCTTCAGGAAATCCATCCCGTTCAGGCGGGGCATCTTGAGGTCGGTGAAAACGATGTCGTACCCGTTGGACCGGATCTTTTCCAGTCCGTCGAAACCGTCTGCGGCGACTTCGGTTTCGTAGTTCCCCACATCGGAGAGGATCTGCGAAAGCAGGTCCCGCACACCGGGGTCGTCGTCGATGATGAGAACCCGGCCTTTCTTCTCCGTATCCGGCATCGGAAGTCACCCGGCCCCTTTCGCGGGATGAGAACGCACCACCGGTTACTTTTCGGAAAAAATTCCGAGTTCCATTAGGAGATTGTTCCGGAAAAATCAAGGGAAAGGACGTAACGGAAGGGAAACGGGGCGCACCTTTGCCGTGCGCCGGGAATCCGGCGCCTCCACATGCAACGTGGCGGTTTTCGATCCTTCTTACGATCCGTTCTTGATGCGGTTCAGGACGGCGCTCTGGGTCTCCTCAAGGATTTTCTGGCGTTTCGCTTCCGCCGAGAGGCTCACGACGTCCTTCAACTCGGCCGCTGCCGTCTCGGTGGACAGGTCCCTGCTCTTCAGGACCCTGTGGTACAAGCTGGTTACCTCTCCGATCTGGAAAGGGAACACCGTCATCTGCCTTACCTCCGTGTGAGGCAGCACCCTCCTCGCCTTCCCTGTACTTATCGGACGGTTCGGAAATAACTTAAGCCGGCGGACGGCATTTTTCAGGGGTGTCGCGGGGAGAGGAGGTCGCGGACGGCGGCGAGGTCCTTTTCCCCCTGCCCGAGGAGGGGGGAGAGTTCGTACTGGATCAGGTCGGCCAAGGTGATCCAGTCCTTGCCTTCCAGGGCCTCCTCCATCCCCTGGAACAGGGAGAGCGATTTCTCCAGGGAGGCGAATGCGTCCGCGGAAAGCGGCCGGGACGCGAGGTGGGCGGCGCCGTTCCGGATCTCCTTCACCAGATCGACGAGATCGCCCAAGGTCGAGATCCCGGAGGAAAGCGCGGCGAACGATTCCTCCGACGGGTCGATACGGAGCCGCTTCGCGCACGCAAGGAGGTTGCCATCGATCTCCCCGATGACCGCGAGCGCGCTGTCCACGCCCTCCCGGATCTTGGCGAGCAGTTCCTGCTGGCGCGGATCGTCGGACGGCATCGCAACCTCCTCCAAGAAAAATGTCGGATCAAGTATGGCACGAACCGCGAGGCGCTTTCACCTGCTTTTCGACGAGGCGGCCGATCGTCGCCGCGAGCATGGAGAAGTGCGTTTTCCGTTCGCGGTACAGCCCGGCGGCCGCTTCGGCCATGGGGGCCAGCTTCTTCCCCTCGAGGGCTTCCTTCCCGAAGGCGAAAAGGGTCACCGGAGGCATCAGCGGGGGGTGGGTCCTCCCCAGGATGTCGATTTCACGATCGATGGGGGGGAGGTCTTTCGAGTTCCGTCGGTTTCGGTCCGCGTCCGGCCGGTGTCGCCGCCCATCGCCCAGC
>JAJZRM010000327.1 GCA_021802685.1 Deltaproteobacteria bacterium
CAGAGAGAATGTGGCAGGCCTGAGCAGCAACTTTTCCCCGGATTCAGTGTCCGGTAATGTATATTATGTCAAATGTCGTCCTGATGGCGCTCGTCCTCCTGATTTTTTCCCCCTCTCCTGCCGATAGACGGATCATCCGGCTGGACGAGGGGGAAAATCGTGTTTCAGGTTGAACACTTCGAGCGGATCTCTCAAGGCAACTATCGCGTCGTCCTCACGACGGACGACCCGGGGGCGCTCCCGATGCTGCGTTTCCTCCGGGGCGTGGCCGCCTTCACGGAAACGCTCCACCGGCGGATCGACCACGAGCGGCGGATTCTCCGCTTGACCGATCGTGCGAGGGAACAAGAGCCGCAGGCTCGGGCGGAGCGCGCGAGGATCCTCGCTCTCTACTATCGCGAGCTCCCCGGCCGACGTGGAGAACGCCTGAAAGCCCTTCGGCGGGTTCTTCGCGACCAGTATCCCCGTTGCGGGTACGACGACGTCCGGGTAATCGTCTCCCTGGCCGTGGCCGACGAACGCGCCTTCCGGCGGTCCCGCTCCAGGGAGCTCGCCGGCGAGGGACTTTCCTGCCGGGAAATCGGGCGACAGCTCGCCATCTCCCCCGCCCAGGCGAGTCGGCTGAGCGGACCGCGAAGCGGCGACGCACGAGGATGCCCTACAATCGACGATCTGCCCTGCGGGTCGTACCCGAAGGCGGATTTTCCCGGTGCGCGGCAAGCGGGGCCAGCCGCGGCGGTCGGTTAGGGGGAAACGGGCGACGCCCGCCCCCTCAATTTGTCATAACTTCCCATTCCGGAAGTGAAAGGAGGGTCGACCATGAGGAAAACAGGAAAGGTTCCCTGAAAGCAATCCGTGAGGGGAGGGGCGACTGGGGGCCAGGTAGATGAGCTGATCGAGAAGATCTGCGCGCGGATCCGCGAGCTCGAGCGCGAGGAGGCGACCCTCACGAAGAACGGCTGCATCCTGGCGCACGCCCACTTCAAGACCGGGACGAACAAGATGTACCTGCTCTCCCCTTCCGAAAACGGCGCCCGGAAGTTCACCTACATCGGCGTCGACCCGGAGAAGCAGGAAACGGCCAGGGCGGCGATCGACCGGTACGAGGTGGGGGAAGGCGTACGGAGGCGGATCCGGACGATGAGCAACGAGCTGGACATGGCGATGCGCGACCTGGACGAGCTGCACATCGAGTGCGCGCGGATCGTGACGATGGCGGGAGAGGACCGGAACGGGATCTTCCGGTTCGGCGACCGGGCCCGTCGCGCGGGGTGACAGGGGTAACGCGGCCAGCGTCGGCCGACGAACGGCGTGTCACCCCTATCGGATTCGAACTCTCATGCCGCTTTTCCGGATGACGACGAGCCGCCCCTTGATCGTTCGTACGGGCGTTTCGAAGAAAAGCTTCTCGAGGCGGGTATAGATCATGCCGGGGCTCATGTCTTTTTTCCGGACCACGACGATCCCTCCGGTGTTTTCGGCAGGATACACCGTCTCTTTCAGAAAATGCTTGTCTTCGGAGACGAAGATATACGTTTTGCCGGATAGAAACGCGAACAACTGCCCGTTCTTTAGTCCCTTGAACCGGTTGTCATCTCCCGCATAAATCGACCCCGGGAACTTCCGGCACAGCCGCCGCGAGATCTCGCCGTCGAAGTTTTCGTCGAAGAACAGCTTCACGCGATTTCGCGTTCCTCGTAGTCGACCATGTCGGCGGCGAAATTCAGGGCTTCCTTGATGTGCTTTTTCGTGAGGGCCGGGTATCCCTTGAGTATTCTGTCCGGAGTCTCGCCGGCTCCCAGGGAGTAGAGGACGCTGGACACCGGAATCCGCGTCCCCTTGAAAACGGGCTTCCCGCCGCAAACCTTCGGATCCGTCACGATGTACCTGGATTTCGGCATGTGCGCGCCCTCCCTTTCCGTTCTCCCCCATCACGATACACCAATCTGCCCCGGCGATTCAATCGAAGGGGTTACGCCGCGGCGGGGATCGAGGCCGCCTTGCGTAACCCCCTCGCTCCCCCGGAGACCGTTCGGACGCGGGGCGCGCGCGTCAGGACGGCGTCTGGACGCCTTGCGGCGCAGGAGGGCCCGGAGGAAGGTAGAGAACCGACACGACGCCCCCGCACTCCTGCCGGGAGCAACGGTGCGCGACGACCCGGGAGATGTGGGGCTCGAAGAGCTTTTTGACCAAGGGGGCGAAAGCCCCCATCGACGCCGGCAGCAAGTCCGTCGAGATTTCGATCCGATCCTCGGGGGCGAAGTCGGATCCGCAGCCGGCGCACTTCATCAGCAGTTCCCCCGCTCGTCGCACCGGGTCTCCACGACGGCCAGGCGCGTCTCATGGACGGCAACCTGCTTAACCAGATCGTCGTGCTTTTTCAGCGTCCGGTTGATCGCGATCGCGGCCCCCGTCGCCACGATGGACGGAGCCCACGCCCGGACCACGCCGAGCAGCAGCTCGAACTCCCCCGCCATGCTGTTACGGAGCGGCCGGTGCGGGATCGTCCAGGTGCGTCACGATCCGGACGCCGGCGTTGTCCGACAGCGGGGTTACAGGAGTCGCCGACCTGGCAGTTCCTGGTGTCACCCCGGCGGCAACCGGAGCGGACGCCTTGTGGAAGTACCCGATCGCGTTGTAGAGCCCAACGACGACGTCGATCGGGGGGGAGGCCAGGGTCAGCACGATCTCGATCGGCGCCTTGATGGCGAACGCCGCCATCGACAGCACCAGCGCGTTCGTTGCGAACTTCCCCGAAGGCAACCGCTCGATGTCCATGTCCGTCTTGAACTCGCTGTGGAACTGCTCGCTGGTACCGTGCCCCTGGTAAAGGGAGATCACCTGTTCGTCGGAGAAAGCGTCTGCCGACAGGGAGGTCCACCACCCCTCCAGCGTGATCTCCGGGGACAGCAGGCATTGCCCGTGCTTGTCGATCTTCCGTTCCGTCACCCGGACTACCCGGCGGAACGAAAAACTCTTCCCGTCCTTTTGCTGCGGGACCGTCTCGCTCCAAAGCCAGACGCGCTTCCCCTCGCGGGCCGCCAACTCCCGCCCTTCTCGCGTTGCCCGGGAAAGCCAAGCTGCGGTGTCCTGCTTGCGGGGATTCCATTTCAGCACATAGTCCACGCCCGCATGCCCGGCCAGCTCCGCCCGCGTATCGAGCGCGTCGCGTGCGCTGTCCAGCCGCACCAGAACCGGAGCCTGCGTCAGGCGGCGGGCCGAGGAGAGAACGCGCGACAGGAACGGGATGAAGTTCTCCTGGCTGTGCTGTTTGCCTTCCCGAAGTTCGAGTTCGAGACACCACCCCTCCTGACCGAAGTTGGCGGCGATCGGCGCGTAGCCGTCCGTTCCATGGTAGGTCCGGGAGACGCCTTCCTTCTTCGTGTCGGAGTTATCGAAGGGGACGACATCGATGTCCAGCGGCACGTAGCCATTCTCCAGCGGCGTGACCAGGCCTTCTGCCCGCTTGACGAAATCGACCGCGCAGTAGTTCGTCACGATCCGGAACCGATCCGCCTCGGCATCGAACCGCTGCCGAAGCGTTTCGGCGGAAGGGACCACCGAAAGCCCGAGCGAGGTCTGAAAGTAGCGGTCCTCCCGCCGGTCGGTGATCGCCTCGTAGTCGCTCTTCCCCATGCAGAGAAGCCCAAGGTATCCGCGGGCGATGTCGGCATGGGAGATCCCCCCGGACCGCGGGGAGACGTCGTTGATCCGCTTCCTGAAGTCGGTGAACCGGTTGATGCAGGCTCCGACCAGGGCAAGGCCGGAGTGGGACGTGTAGA
>JAJZRM010000328.1 GCA_021802685.1 Deltaproteobacteria bacterium
GACAAAAGCGCTGAACCAAGCCGTAAAGCGAAACCCCGCTCGGTTCCCGGATGATTTCATGTTCCAACTGACAACCGAGGAGAGCGAATCTTTGAGGTCACAAATTGTGACCTCAAACGGCGGAAGGGGCGGCCGGCGGTATCTTCCATACGTTTTCACGGAACAGGGTGTTGCCATGTTATCCAGCGTCTTGAAGAGCGAACGCGCGATTTTAGCAAATGTCGCCATCATGCGGGCATTCGTGGCGCTCCGAAGGGCGGCCACGTCCTACGCAGCCTTATCCCGTCGCCTGGACGAACTAGAACGCAAGCACGGCGTCCACGATGAAAAACTGAAGATCGTCTTCACAGCCATCCGCGAACTCATGGAGCCGCCGAAGAAGGACCGGCGGAAGATCGGATTCTGATGTACCCGATTCCCACTCCCGCCCGCCGGACCTTGATAGTGTACCCTATTTGGGGTACACTGATCCGGAAAGACTCATAGGAGGTGAACACGATGGGAAAAACAGCGATCATCCGGGCGCGCACGGAGCCGAAGATCAAGGCCGATGCGGAGCGGGTCTTCCGGAAACTCGGGATGACGAGCACGGAGGCGATCACCCTCTTCTATGCCCAGGTTGGGCTGAGGAAGGGGCTGCCTTTCCCCGTCGAAATCCCAAACGCCACAACGCGAAGGACCTTCGAGAAGACCGACCGGGGCGAAGACCTGCATAAGTATCCGAGCCTGGACGACTTCTTCAAGAAGATGGGCGCCTGATGCTGGCGTTCCGGACTACAGGACGCTTCGAAAAGGACTTCAAACTATCCCTAAAACGAAGGAAGGACGTTTCGAAGCTTCAAGCGGTCATGCGTGCGCTGGTTCAGGAAGTGCCGCTCGATCCGAGGCTTCGGGATCACGCATTGAAAGGTGAATTCGCAGGGCGCCGCGAGTGCCACATCGAACCGGATTGGCTGCTCATCTACAAACTTGAACCGGGCGTTGTTGTCTTCGAGAGGACGGGAACGCATTCGGACTTGTTCGAGTAGACCCGATTCTCGGGGATAGGCCCTCGCCGACGGGCACGTGAGATGAACCTTCCGGGGGATAGGGATTGCAACCCGACAAGGCGGCACCTCACCGCCTTCCCCCGGATCAACATCGAGGACCACCCGGAGGAGGTGGCAGCATGGCACGGCCGAAGCGAATCACCCCGAACAGCCGAACCCAAAGAACCCTCTACTTCGATAAAGAAGACATCGACGCGCTGATCGAACATCTACACGTTCATTTTTTTCAGATCTTCACCCGCGGGGCGCGGATGGACTTCGTGTACCTGGGAGACCATCTCTCCTTCTCTCCACTGCACCGCATCACTCCCGCTTCCGCAAAACGAAACCTGAAAGGGCTTGGGATCAATCCGAACCTCATCGATATGGCGATAAAGGCGATCGAGTCCACAGCAAAAGAAGGATTCCCGACGACCGACCAAATTCGATACGGACAATGGTTCGGGAGCATCCTTGCCGGATACCTCGGGATGAAGATTAAAGAGCACCTTCACACGACTCCGGCGTCCCGCGCGAAGTGGGATCGGCGGTTGAAAGAGTGCGGCCGCACATGGGGGAATTTGACGTTGTCCGATGAAGCTATCGCGAAACTCACGGAAGAGTTATTCCGTGCCGTGCTGAAGCAAACAATACGCGCCAATACCATAAAGAAGCGCCTCATCCGCTGGAAACAGGAGCACATGGCCACATGAGAAGCGGTCCGAGGAGATTACAAATACCCCTGACGTACCTGTGACAAAACACCCTCCTGCAACCCTTCTTTTGTCCTAATTCCGCGTCACGCCCTCGTTTCGTAAACTCCCGCTCAGGATGAAAAACGCGGGAGGTACAAAGATGGCGAAGACGGAAGGCGGGAAGAGACTCCTCCCTGACACGGAGGCGGCGAAATACCTCGGGCTCCGTGTTCAGACGGTCCGGAACTGGCGGCACCTGGGGATCGGCCCCGCCTACCACCGGCTGAACGGCCGGACGATCCGGTACGACGAAGACGACCTTCGGCGCTACCTGGATTCGGTAAAAGTGGAACCGGACCAGGGTCGGCGGGCGGGATGACGGGCGCCCTACCCTTCCCCGGCGTGGAGATCGTGTCTCCCGAGGCATCCTGCGCGTCCTGGCGGGCGGCATGAGCGAAGACGCAAAGCGTGCGCGATGGTTGGATGCCAGGCGTAAGGCATGGAGCGGATTTACCGGGCTCCCGAATCGGTTGCTCGATAGTTCCGCGTATTCGGCAATCGCCTCCGCCACAGCTGTCCGCACGCTCAGCTGGTTTTGGCAGGAAGCACGTTATGAACATGGGCGACGCAAGCCGGGCGTGGAATCTCCCATCGGCAGGATCGACAAGATCATAAATAACGGAAAGATCAGTTTCACCTACCAGGTCGCGACGTGGCGCGGCATGAACCACAAGCGGTTCGCCCGCGGCCTGAAAGAACTATATCGCCTCGGATTCATCGACGTGGAGCACCTTGGCCGGGGGCGCCGTGGCGATTACACCCGGTTCGCCCTGTCTACCCGCTGGCAGAAATACGGCACTTCCGACTGGATAGAGATACCCTTCCCCGAGAATTTCCACCAGGGTTTCGGGTTTCGCGACCAATCGAAGAAAAAAAATAACGGACGCCAACGTCCGTTACTAACGGACATGAACGTCCGTTACGAAGTGTCGAAATTGGGCGATAACGGACGCAAACGTCCGTTGAAATATGCGCCCGCCGCCGATTCCCAACGGACGCCAACGTCCGTATCTAAAAATCTTGCCATGCCTGTAGAGATTTTGGAGGAGGTTAAAAAAAAGGTCCGGACCCTGAATCCAAGATCCAAAGGCACGGCGCCCGCGTCGCACACGACGACACCTTCCCTGGAAGCATGGCGGCCTCCTCTTTCCGAGATCCGGGAGAACGTCGTCGAGATCCTGCGGCAGCGACCTGACCCCCGCGCCGACGATTCCCGGCTCGTCAGGCTCCTTGCCGATCAACTTCTCGACGCGCAACGCGGCAAGCTCGACCCTCCCCGCGTCTACCGTGATTTCCGAGAACGGCACGACCTGGACGGTTGGACCTCCGACCTGCTCTTCACCGTTGCAGCTATCGACTTGCAATTCAGGGGGGCAACGAATTGACCGAAGGGAGGCGCAGTGTGGCGGCGAGTCCGAAAGAGATACAGGACGCCATCAAGCACATCGGTAACAACCTGGAATCGCCGAACGAGTCTGACCACAACGGCGAGGCGGCGAACATCGTGGACGCGCTGTTCTTCATCGGACGATCCCTCGACGGCGTGGCCGACGCGCTACGGTGCCTCGGGAACGGGAACGCCTCAACGAACATGGGGGCAATCGAAGCGGCGTCCGTGAAGATCGGCGGGTCTATCGAACGCGGGTTATCCGACATCGCGGACGCGGTCCGCAGCAGGGAGGCGACATGACACCCGATCCCTTCGCCTGTGCCGAGACCGGATGCCATTTCCTGGAAGCTGACACCCTCGACTCATGCGAGAAGGAACGGCATTGTCCGTTTGCCCATCATCGTCGTCGGCAAGAGGACCAAGCGGAGCAGGAACGGAAGGACGCGGCGCGAAGGGAAGAGGGGGGCCAATGAATCTCTGGGAAAACCCGCCTGTTATTGATTTCTGCGTAAATAATGCAACGCTCACCGCAAAAAAAGAGGGAGCCCCGAATGGCGGATGAATCCTCGGATCAGACGTGGAGATCGCCGCAGATGGTGCATGACCCT
>JAJZRM010000329.1 GCA_021802685.1 Deltaproteobacteria bacterium
AAAGGCCACGCAGGAACTCCGGAAGGCCGCGGAGCAGGCCGCTCCCCGGGTGACTCCCCTGCTCACCGGAGCGGAGGAGCTGGTCGCGGATACGGACGACGTCGTCAAGGGAGTGAAGAGGATGTGGCCTTTCCGGAAACACATCCCGCAAGGGAACGAGCGGGGGATCGTCCCGGGAGACAGCCATGAGTAGCGCGGAGCGCCGTCCCCTGCGCGCCGCCGCGCTGCTCCTTTCCTGCTCGATCCTGTGGGTTGGGGTTTCCGGCTGCTCCGGCGCGGTTCCCAAACCCATTCCGCCCGCGAAAGAGCGGGCGGGGGCATGGAACCGTCGTGGCCTCGCCGCGGAGGCGCGCGGCGACCGCGACGGGGCGCTCGCGGCGTTCCGGGAAGAACTCAAGATCAACCGCTCCATCGAGGATACCGCGGCTTCCGCCGCCGCCCTCGTGAACCTGGCGCGGCTCCACCGGCTCAAGGGCGAGGTCGCCGCCGCGAAGGAGAAGATCGATTCCGCCCTCCTTCTCGTTCCGCCGGGAAATCCTCTCTTCCCGGAGACGGCCTTCGAAAAGGGGAAGGTGGAACTTGCCGCCGGCGACCTCCCGGCGGCGAAGGAGTGGGCGGGGAAGGCCGTCCTGGCGGAAACGGGCGAATCGGCGGGCCGGATGCTCAACCTTCTCGCCCGGATCCTTTTCCTCGAGGGAAGGGCCGGCGACGCGCAGACCCGCGCGAAGAACGCCCTGGAGGCGAACCGCAAGGCGGGCGCGCGCGGAGAGGAGGCGAACTCCCTGAGGCTGCTGGGCGATATCGCGGCGGCGCGCGCGGACCGGAAGGCGGCGGAAGGTTTCTACCTCGAGGCGTTGCCGATCGACAAGGAAACCGCCGAAAGCGGGAAGATCGCCTCCGACCTTCGGGCCCTCGGGACCGTCGCCGAGGCGCAGGGGGACACGGCAATGGCGATCGCGTACCTTTCAAGAGCTTACGAGGTGAGCCGGAACGGGGACGATCCGCGGGAAGCCGCTGCGGCGCTTCTCGAAATCGCCCGGCTGCGGGAGAAGCTCCTCCGCGGGAACGGAAAATAGAGCCGCAGGGAGAAACCCATTGGAAGACCGCGCGAAAGGGGCGCTGTACGGCGTCCTCGCCTACGGCCTCTGGGGGTTTTTCCCATTGTATTTCAAGGCCGTGGCGAAGGTCCCCGCCACGGAGGTCCTGGCGCACCGGATCTTCTGGTCCTTCCTGGTCCTGCTGGTCCTGGTCGCCGTCACCCGGCGGGGGGGTGAGATCCGGGCGGTGTTCCGGAACCGCAAGGCGGCCTGGATGCTGTGCGGCTCGACCCTGCTGATCGCGACGAACTGGCTCCTCTTCGTTATCTCCGTGGAGACGAACCGGGTCCTCGAATCGAGCCTGGGTTACTTCATCAACCCCCTGGTGAACGTCCTGCTGGGGCGCTTATTCCTTTCGGAGCGGCTCCGGGGGGCGCAGCGGGCCAGCCTGATCCTCGCGGTATCGGGCGTCGTACTCCTGGTGGCTCTCCACGGGAAGGTCCCGTGGATCTCCTTGGCCCTGGCGGTGACCTTCGCATTCTACGCCCTGCTGAGGAAAACGGCCCCCGTGGAATCGCTCGCGGGGTTGACGTTCGAGACGGGGATCCTCGTTCCGGCGGCGCTCTGCTACATCGTTTGGGGAGCCGTCTCCGGGAACGGGGCGTACCTGACCGGCACCGCCCGTTTCGACCGGCTCCTGCCGCTGGCGGGCATCATCACGGCGGTCCCCCTCCTGGCGTTCGGGGCGGCGGCCCGGCGGGTGCGGCTGACGACCCTCGGGTTCCTCCAGTACGTCTCCCCGACAGGGCATTTTCTCCTGGCGGTGTTCGCCTTCGGGGAACCGTTCGGAAAGGGGGACCTGGCGGCCTTCCTCCTGATCTGGACCGGGCTCGCGGTCTATACCGTCGATGCGTTCCGGAAATTCGGAGAGCCGCCCCGTCCTTGACCCATGTCAATGACTCTGCGCTTCCTTTCCCGGGAGAATCCCGGGTGAGGGCGACCCCGGGAACGCGGCGAGGCACGACCGCCCCGTCCCGTTCATATAATTGATGCTGACATTCGGCCTGAACATTTCGAAGGAGGGGGAGGATGAAACGGTCGGCGGTGTTCCTTGGGATCGTCCTTGCGGCGGGGTTCGCCGCCTGGCTGTCGGCGGAAAACGCGATGGCGGCGAAGGCGGGTTCGGACATCGGTTCGGAAAAGGAGATCTACGGACCGATGACGGTGCGGGCCGTGCCGAAAGCGCCGAAACCCGCGGAGGCGGCGGTCAATGAAGGGAAATGCTTCGAGTGCCACGACGAGATCCAGGCGTTGAAAAAAGGCGGCAAACACGGGAAGGTCAACTGCGCGAACTGCCACGACGGCGCGGCGGCCCATTTGCGGGACAGCGACAAGCGCCCCGCGACGCGGGTCGACCTGGAAACGTGCGGCGGCTGCCACCCGGACCAGTACGCGAGCTTCGGAACCCTGAACCTGAAGAAGACGGCGCGGACCGAGAAGTCGCTCCTCACCGAACGGGCGCCGAACCCGTTCTGGGACAAGTTGATGATGGGACACGGCTTCACGAAGGAGCACGCCAATCCGCGCAGCCACGCCTTCATGGTCGTGGACCACCTCATCGTGGACCGGGCGTACGGCGGCCGGTTCCAGGCGAAGAACGGCTGGGGGTACGTCTCCATGCCGGGGCCGGTGAAGGCGTGGGACGTCCTCGTGGACAAGTATCCGGAGAGCAAGGAACACAAGGCGTTCCTGCCGGAAAGCGCGCCCGCGGCGAACCCCACCTGCATGCAGTGCAAGACGCAGGACCAGATCCTCAAGTGGAAGTACATGGGCGACAAGGACGAGAAGGCGAAGTGGGACCGCTCCTCCAACGTGGTCGAGTTCGTCAAGGACCTGAACAACGCGATGAACTGCTTCATGTGCCACGATCCCCACGCGGCGAAGCCGCGGATCGTGCGGGACGGCCTGATCCAGGCCCTCACCCGGCCGGAAAAGGACACGCTCTGGCACAAGGACCCCAAGGCGACGAAGATCGACGTGAAGGAGTTCCGGGGCGGTTTCCGGAAAATCGCCCTGCTGGAGAAATACGACGCGAAGCTCCAGTGCGGGCAGTGCCACGTGGAGTACAACTGCAACCCCGGGTTCGACCCCAAGACGGGCGAATACTCGATCAAGGCGTCCGATCAAAGGACAAACCATTTCCCGTTCAAGAACGTCCTCGCGATATACGACCACTACAACGACCTCGGCTTCCGCGATTTCAAGCACGCCTTGACCGGCGGCTTGCTGTGGAAGGCGCAGCATCCGGAGGCGGAGACGTTCTGGGGCTCGGTGCATGACAAGGTGGGCGCCTCATGCGACTCCTGCCACATGCCGAAGGTGAGAAACGCCAAGGGCAAGGTGTACACCTCCCACTGGCAGACCAGCCCCCGCAACTACCTGAAACAGACCTGCCTGACTTCGAAGTGCCACCCGAAGCTTACGGAAGCCCAGGCGGCGTACGAGATCGACTCCGTCCGCAACTTCACCAAGGGAAAGATGCGCAAGGCGGAGTTCTGGCTCTCCGCGCTGATCGACAAGATCGTGGAGGGGAAGAAGGCGGGCCTTCCCGCCGAGGTAATCCGGGAAGCGCAGGAACAGCACCAGAAAGCCCACGTCCTGTGGGAGTGGTGGACGGCGGAGAATTCCGACGGCTTCCATAATCCGGCGCTGGCCCGCGAGTCGCTGACGAGATCC
>JAJZRM010000330.1 GCA_021802685.1 Deltaproteobacteria bacterium
GAGCATCTCCGCGCGGCGGTCGTAGAGTCGCTTCAGCGGCCTCTTCCCGACCCGGTCGATCGCGCAGGCGCACAGAAGGGGCAGCGCGACGGTCGTATCGAGATAGCACACCACCGTGTCGGGCAGCTTGTTCGGGTCGACCTTCCCCCAGGAGACCGCTTCCGACGGCGTGGCCCCGGACAGCCCGCCCGTGTCGGGCCGGGCGTCGGTGACCTGCAGGAAGTAGTCGTGCCCCTTCTCGTCCAACCCCAGCACTTCCTGGATCTGAGGCTCGGTCTGGAGCATGAAGTTCTTCGGTGAGCCGCCGCCCAGGATCCAGACCGCGCTTTTCCCCCGCTTCCTCTTCGCGGCGTAGACGATCGCCGCCGTCTCGTTCACGTCCAGAGCCACGTCGAGCTTCACGCCCCGCCCTCCGAGGCGCATCGCGGCGACGTTCATCCCGATGGACGAATCGCCGGGGGAGGATGTGTAGACCGGCACGCCGTACCGCCAGGCGGCCGCCAGCACGCTCACCTCGCCCGTGCCGAGCTCCCGCTCCCGCTGCGCCATGTACCGCCCGAGGCGGTAGTGGAACTCGGCCGTCCCCATCTCGCCCTGGAACTCCGGAAGATCCAGCACCTGCCGGAAGAAGGCGTCCGTGTCGAGGAGCACGTCGTACGCGAAGAGGACATCGTAGATCCGGACGACCCCCTCCTCCCGCAGGATCCGGTCGTCGAGGAACGGCGAGCCCGAATGCATGGCCAGCCCAAGGCCGAAGTGGGCGTCGTGGTAAAGGTTCGCTCCCGTGGACACGACCCAGTCGACGAATCCCGCTTTCAGCAGCGGAACGATGCAGGAGACGCCCAGCCCCGCGGGCGTGAGGGCGCCGGTCAGCGAAAGGCCCACCGTCACGTCCGGCGCAAGCATCCGCTCCGCGAGAAGACGCGCCCCTTCCCTCAACCTCCCCGCGTTGTAGGCGAGGAAGGTATTTTCCATCAGGTCCGAAGCGGGGATCCTCTTTCCCACGGGCGGGGGAAGGATGCGCGCCCCCTTGAGGAATCTCGTTTTTCTCGTCATCCGCCCCTTTCCTCCTTCATCGGGAAGATTGGGGGCATTATCTCACCGCGACGGAACGCCGCCGAGGTATAATTCCCGGCGGGGCGGGAGGAGAAGACGATCCCCGCCCGGAGTTTCCTTGCGATCCTCGATTCATCTCGTCCCGGCCGCCATCCTGTTCCAACTGTTCGCTTCCGGCCTCTGCGCGGCGGGGGGATCCGACCCGGTCCCGACGGGTTCCCCGGCCTCCGCTGCGGTCTCCGATCCGGCCTTCGCCGCCCCGGCCCCCGGGTCGGCGCCTCCCGCGGAGGGACCGATTTCCGACCGGAAGCTGCGCCGGCGGAATGCCGCGGTCATCGGCGGAATCGCGCTGGTCGTAGGTACGTACGGCTCCCTGAAATGGTGGGACGAAGGGATGACGTCTTCCGCCCGTCCCAAAAACGAGGGATGGTTCGGCGAGGGCACGTACGCCGGCGGCGCGGACAAGCTGGGACACGCGTTTTTCACCTACACCGGCACACGGCTTCTCGCGCGTGGTTTCGAGGTCCTGGGGAACGACCGGCCGCGGTCCCTGCGGCTTTCCGCATGGACCTCCTTCGGCGTTCTGACGGCGGTCGAGGCGGTGGACAGCTTCTCGGAAAAGTTCCGCTTCAGCTACGAGGACGTCGTGTTCAACGCGGCGGGAACGGCCGTTGCCCTCCTTGTCGAGAAATACCCGGCGATCGACGCCCTCGTCGACTTCCGGCTCCTGTACCTGCCGTCCGACGACGCCCGCCGCAAAGACGAGATCGACCCCCTTGGAGACTATTCGGGCCAGACGTACCTGCTGGCGTTCAAGGCGGACGGCGTCCCCCGCCTCCGGGACATCCCCCTGGTCCGTTACCTCGAGCTGCTGGTAGGTTACAACGCGCGCGGGTACGAACCCGAAGAAGCCTTTCGGGTCGATGCCGGGCGAAGGGTGGTTTACGGAGCGGGAATCAACCTGTCCCGCCTCCTGGGCGATACCTTGTTCCACGGCAGGCTCCGGGGGGGAACGCTCCAGGGCGCGGCGGACACCGCGCTCGAGTACCTCCAGGTCCCCGGCGCCGGGGCGTTGACGCACGAACGGCTGTGACCCGCCATTTCCTGCGCGCTGCGCTATAATCCCCGTGTGACCCCGCTCCGTTCGCCAGAGAAGGCAGAGATCGCGGCCATCCACGAAGTGGCCAAGATCCTCACTTCCACCCAGAACCTCGACCGCGCGCTCGGTATCACCTTGCGCACCCTGCAGACCTTCCTCGGATTCGACCGCGCCGCCATTTTCCGCCCCGACGAGGCCACGCGCGAGATCCGGATGGAGGTGGCGGCCGGGTACACCGCGGAGCAGCGCGATCGGGCGAGGTACGTCTGGGGCGAGGGGATCGTGGGGAAAACGATGAAGACGGGCAGCCCGATCGCCCTCCCCGACGTCCGCAAGGAGCCGACGTTCCTCGACAAGACCCGCGTTCACGGGAAATCGTCCGACGGGCCGCTCTCCTACATAACGGTTCCCATCCGGGTCGGCTCGGAAACGCTGGGGGTGCTCGCCGCCGAGCGGATCGGCCGCGCGGGGACCCAGGCGCTGGAAAGCGACGCGCGCACCCTGACCGTGGTCGGCTGTCTCATCGGCCAGTCCCTGGAGCTGCGCAAGGCGATCGAGCGGCTCCAGGAGGAGTTCCGGCGCCAGCGGCAGGAATTCGACAAGACCATCCGGAAGAAGTACCGGATCGAAAACATCATCGGGCAGAGCAAGCGGATGCAGGAGGTGTTCGCCGCGGTGACCAGCGTCGCGTCCTCGCGGGCCACGGTGCTGCTGCGCGGCGAGAGCGGGACGGGGAAGGAGATGATCGCCCGCGCGATCCACCAGGGGGGAAGCCGCGCGGACCGCCCCTTCATCGCGGTGAACTGCGCCGCCCTTCCCGAGACGCTGCTCGAGTCGGAGCTGTTCGGCCACAAGCGCGGCGCCTTCACCGGCGCGGTCGAGGAGCGGAAAGGCCGGTTCGAGGAGGCTTCCGGCGGCACGATCTTCCTCGACGAGGTGGGCGACATCCCGCTGCCTACGCAGGTGAAACTGCTGCGCGTGCTGCAGGAGCGCACGTTCGAGCGGCTCGGCGAGAACCGGCCCGTGCCCGTCGATGTCCGGATCATCGCCGCGACGAACGCGGATCTTGAGAAAATGGTCGCGGGAGGAACGTTCCGGGAAGACCTCTACTACCGGCTCAACGTGATCCCCGTCTTCCTCCCCCCCCTGCGGGACCGGAGGGAAGACATCCTTCCGCTGACGGAGCATTTCCTCGAGCGGTTCAACCGGGAGCACGGGAAGAGCGTCGCCTTCTCCAAGGACGCCCTCGAACTGCTCCTCGAATACCGTTGGACCGGGAACGTGCGGGAGCTCGAAAACCTCGTCGAGCGCGCGGTGGTGATGGCCAAGGCGGCGATCGTGCGGGGGCAGGACCTCCCCCGGGCGATCCGGGTCGCCGCGTCCCTCCCCGCGACCGGGTCCTACGGGCAGCCCCCCGCGCCGCAGGCGTCCGTCGCCGCGTCCGCCGCGGAACCTCCCCACCCGGCGGCGCCGCGGGAAGGACGCCCGCGCGCCGAGGTTCTCAAGGCGATGGAGCGCGAGGAACTGCAGACGGCGCTGTCGTCCGCCGGCTGGGTGATCGCGCGGGCCGCGAAGATCCTCGGGTGGACGCCCCGGCAGGTGGCGTACAAGATGAAG
>JAJZRM010000331.1 GCA_021802685.1 Deltaproteobacteria bacterium
CCAATGCCATGGGGCAGGAGTTTTTTTTATACCCGGAAAGGGGCGGTGGATGCAGATCATCTTGTATATCGCTTTGTTCGGCGCCCTGGGGTGCGTGGCGCGATACTACTTGTCCGGATGGGTCTACGGCCTCGTCGGGAAGGCGATGCCGTACGGAACGTTCGCGGTCAACATCCTCGGGGCGTTCCTCATCGGGCTGATCATGGAGTTCTCCTTGCGCAGCTCCCTCGTATCCCAGGAACTCCGCATCGGGCTGACCATCGGGTTCCTCGGCGGGCTCACCACGTTTTCCACGTTCAGCTACGAGACGTTCCGCCTGCTGGAGAGCGGCCAGCTTTCGCAGGCGCTGGTGAACGTGTTCTCCAGCGTCACCGTCTGTCTCGTCTTTACGTTCGCCGGGATCGCCGCCGCGCGCCACCTGTAGAGGAGGGGAACATGACCAAGCTGACCGGGCGGAACGTTCTTATGCGGATCTTCATCGGGGAAGGGGACAGGTTCGGTCACCGCCTCCTGCACGAGGTGTTGGTGGAGCTCTTCAAGAAGGAAGGGTTCGCCGGCGCGACGGTGCTTCGCGGGATATCGGGGTTCGGCGCCCACAGCGTCTACCACACGGAGATGCTGCTGCGCCTTTCCCGGGATCTTCCCGTGGTCGTGGAGGTCGTGGATACGAAGGAGAACATCGACCGGGTGATGCCGAAGATCGACGAGATGATGTGCGGGGGCCTCATCACCCTCGAGAAGGTCACGGTGATGCGGTACAGCCACAAGCACGAGACATGAAGCGATGATCGCGGACGATGCGAAAGGTCCCGTGGCCGCCTGTGTCGCGCGTGTCGGCGCCTTCGTCCGTTCCTTCCGGATCGACTCCCTGGCGCAGCAGTTCGCCGCCTGCGAAGAGCTGCTCCGCGACGGCGGGACCGTGGACGTCGCCGTCCTCGGGCAGTTCAAGGCGGGAAAGAGCTCGTTCCTGAACGCCCTGATCGGGGACGCCGTCGTCCCGGTGGACGTCCTGCCGTCCACGGCCGTGGTCACCCGGATCGGGTATGGGTCCAGGGAACGGGTCCTGGTCCACGGCCTTGCGGGCGATGCGTACGAAATTCCCATGGGCCGGCTGGCTGAGTTCGTCACGGAGCGCGGGAACCCGGCGAACGAAAAACAGGTGGCGGTGGTCGACGTGGAACTGCCCTCCCTCGCCGCCTTCGAGGGGATCCGGTTCGTCGACACGCCGGGGATGGGCAGCGTCTTCGCCCACAACACGAGGACGTCGAAGGAGTGGATGCCCCGCGTCGGGGCGGCCCTCGTCGCCGTCAGCGTCAACCATCCCCTTTCCGAAGACGACCTTCTGCTGCTTTCCGACGTGTCCTCGCATACTCCCGAAGCGGCCATCCTGTTGACGAAGGCGGACCTGGTGACCGGGGAGGAGCTCGCCTCCGTGATCGACTTCACCCGGAGCCAGGCGGTCTCCCGAACGGGGAAGGAGTGGAAGGTTCTCCCCGTCTCCGACCGTCCCGGTTTCCATTCGTTGCGCGCGGAAGTGGAAAAGTATCTTCGGGAACGGATCGCGGGGCGGCGGGAGGAAGCGTTCGGCGAGATCGTTCGTCACAAGACCCTCGCCCTGATGGCGGGGTGCCGGGAATACCTGCTGCTGGCTTCGCGGGCGGCCGCCGCCGCGGAGAATTCCCGGGCGGAGCTTCTCGCGGCGCTGGCGCGGGAGCGGCGCGATATCGGGTCGGTGGTCGGGGAGATCCTCGTTTTCTGCCGCCATCTGAAGGCGGAGGCGCGCACCGCGGCGGACGTGCGGTTCCACGCCTATCGGGACGAGGTGACGGAGCGGCTCACCGCGGGTTTCCGGGAGGCGATGCCGGGGTGGAGGGGGAACCTGGCCCGGGTGGCCCGGGACTTCGAGGCGTGGCTCGGCCGGGCGATGATGGAGGAGATGGGAGCCGTTTCGCTGCATGGGGAAGGCCACCTGGCGGGATTTCTCTTCAGGGCCGAAGCCAGCGTCTCCCGTTCCGTCCGGGCCTTCCAGGACCGGCTGGCGGCGGTGATCGAGCGGGCGCTGGGGATCCATTTCGCGGGGGCGCGTTTCGAAGCGCGGGTGGAGGAGCCGTCCCGCCCCGATGTCCGGCTCTCGCCGACGTTCGACACCCATTTCGAGCTGCTCTGGTTCCTCATCCCCATGCAGGTCTTCCGTCCCCTCGTGTGTAGGCACTTCCTGCGGAGGATCCCGTGGGAGGCGGAGAAGAACCTCTCCCGGGTGGCCGCCCAGTGGGCCGACGCCGTCGGGGACGTGATCGACAGGCTGGCGGGGGACTCCGCGGATTTCCTGGATAAGGAGCTCGCCACGATCGAGGGGTTGGTCGGCGCACCCGGAGCCGCCGATTCCCGTGTGGAGGAAATCCGCGCCGCGCTTGCCGAGCTTTCTTCCCTGGAATCCGCATTGTCCTGATCCCT
Organism: Deltaproteobacteria bacterium; assembly: GCA_021802685.1. Taxonomy (GTDB): domain Bacteria; phylum Desulfobacterota; class Deferrimicrobia; order Deferrimicrobiales; family Deferrimicrobiaceae; genus UBA2219. The sequence continues at coordinate 2,455 of JAJZRM010000331.1, forward strand.
CGCGGATCGGGTATGATCAACGGGTATTTCCCATAGAAGGAGGGTTTTCGATGCGCTCCGACGTGATCAAGAAGGGTTTCGAGCGGGCGCCCCACCGCAGCCTGTTGAAGGCCACCGGCGTCACGGACGCCGACATGGGGAAGCCGTTCATCGCCGTGTGCAACTCCTTCGTGGAGATCGTCCCCGGGCACGTCCACCTGAACCGGGTGGGGGAGTACGTGAGGAAGTGCGTCCGGGAGGCCGGCGGCGTCCCCTTCGAGTTCAACACCATCGGCGTGGACGACGGGATCGCCATGGGACACGGCGGGATGCTCTACTCGCTGCCGTCGCGGGAGATCATCGCGGACTCCGTGGAGACGATGCTCAATGCCCACTGCTTCGACGGGATGATCTGCATCCCCAACTGCGACAAGATCGTCCCGGGGATGCTCATGGCGGCGTTGCGGTGCAACATCCCCACGATCTTCGTCTCCGGGGGGCCCATGAAGGCGGGCACGACGAAGGACGGCCGGACGGTCGACCTGATCACCGTGTTCGAGGGGGTGGCGGCGCATAAGCTCGGGAACCTCTCCGACGAGGGGCTCAAGGATCTGGAGGACCACGGGTGCCCCACGTGCGGCTCCTGTTCGGGCATGTTCACGGCGAACTCCATGAACTGCCTTTGCGAGGCGCTGGGGATGTCGCTCCCGCGAAGCGGCTCGGTGCTGGCCGTGGATCCGAAGCGAAACGACTTGTACCGCGCCGCCGCGTTCCAGCTCTTGGAGCTCATAAGGATGGACCTGAAGCCCCGGGACATCGTCACGCTGGACGCGTTCGACAACGCCCTCGCCCTGGACATGGCGATGGGAGGGTCGACGAACACGATCCTCCACACGCTGGCGATCGCCCACGAGGCGGGGGTGCCGTTCGACCTGGCGCGGATCGACGCCATCTCCCGGAAGACGCCGACGCTGTGCAAAGTTTCCCCTTCCTCGCCGTACCACATGGAGGATGTGGACCGCGCGGGGGGGATCCCCGCGATCCTCTCCGAGCTGTTCAAGGTGCCGGACCTCATGAAACCGGGCTGCCTCACCGTGACGGGGAAACCCCTGGAAGTGAACGTGGCAGGGGTGGAGACGAAGGATCCGGCGGTCATCCGCCCCCTTTCCGATCCGTACAGCGGGCAGGGCGGCCTCGCCATCCTCTACGGCAACCTCGCGCCCGAAGGGGCCGTGGTCAAGACGGCGGGCGTCGACCCGAAGATGCTGGTATTCGAAGGGAACGCGGTGATCTTCGAATCCCAGGAAGAGTCGTGCGCCGGGATC
>JAJZRM010000332.1 GCA_021802685.1 Deltaproteobacteria bacterium
TCTGGAGGCGCGCGGGGAGGTCTACATGGAGAAGGGGGAGCTGTCGGCGCTGAACCGCGGCCGGGAGCGGGCGGGCGAACCCCCGTTCGCCAACCCCCGGAACGCCGCGGCGGGTTCGGTCCGCCAGCTCGACGCGAAGGTGACGGCGAGCCGCCGCCTGCGGCTGTGGGTTTACGGCACCGGCCGGGTGGAGGGGGCGGGCTTCTCGTCCCACTGGGAAGAGCTGGAGCTGCTGTCCCGCCTGGGGCTGCGCGTCAACCGGGACGGGAGCCGCAGGTGCGGGGACATCGAAGCGGTCGTCTCCTTCTACCGCGAGACGGCGGACGGCAAGGATTCGCTGCCGTACGAGATCGACGGCATCGTGGTGAAGGTCGACGACGCCGGCCTGCAGCGGGAGCTGGGCGAGATCTCCCGGTCCCCCCGCTGGGCGGTGGCCGCCAAGTTCTCCCCCGACCGGGCCGAGACCACCGTCGAGGACATCGTCGTCTTCGTCGGGCGGACGGGGATCCTCACGCCCGTCGCCTTCCTTTCCCCCGTCGTGGTGCGCGGCGTGACCGTGCGGCGGGCGACCCTGCACAACCAGGACATGATCGACGCGAAGGATATCCGCGTGGGCGACCGGGTCCTCGTCCAGCGGGCGGGCGACGTGATCCCGGAGGTCGTGGAGTCCCTCTCCGCCGCGGGGAACGCCCCGGGGCGCGGGCCGAAGTTCCGCATCCCGGACCGTTGCCCGGCCTGCGATTCGCCCGTTGAGCGGGTTCCCGGCGAGGCGGCGCACCGGTGCACGGGCGACGGATGCGCGGAGAGGCGGAAAAGGGCACTGGGCCATTTCGTCGCGAAAAACGCCATGGATATCGAGGGGATGGGAGGGAAGATCGTCTCCGCACTCGTGGAGAACGGGCTGGTCACGGAACCGTCGGACCTGTACCGCCTCGACCGGGAAACGCTGGCGGCGATGGAGCGGCTCGGTGAGAAATCGGCGGACAACCTGGTCCGGGCGATCGAAAAGAGCCGGAGCGTCCCGCTGCACCGATTCCTGTACGCCTTGGGGATCCCGCACGTCGGGGAGCACCTGGCGGAGGTCCTCTCCCGCCGCTTCGGCTCCCTGGAAAGCCTGCGGGCGGCGCCGGAAGAGGAGATGCTGAAGGTCCACGAGGTGGGCCCGGAAGTTGCCGCCTCCCTCCGAAAATATTTCGACTCCCCGAAGGGATCCGCCGACCTGGACCGGCTGCTGCGGGAGGTGACGCTTCTTCCCCCCGCCGTCCCGGCGGGGAAGTTTTCGGGGAAGACGTTCCTCTTCACGGGAACGCTCTCGATGCCGCGAACCCGGGCCCAGGAGCTGGTACGGAAGGAAGGCGGGAACGTCGCCGCGGGGATCAGCGGCAAGGTGGATTATCTCGTGGCGGGGGAGAACGCCGGATCCAAGATGGCGAAGGCGAAGGAACTCGGGATTCCGGTATTGACCGAAGCCCGGTTCAACGAGATGCTGGAAGGGAAGGGATAGGCATGGCGGATATCGCGGAGGTTCATGCGGTCGTCACGGGGCGCGTGCAGGGAGTCTGTTTCCGCGCGGAGACCCGGCGGTCCGCGCGGGAGGCCGGGGTGAGCGGCTGGGTGCGGAACCTGCCGGACCGCCGGGTGGAGGCGGTGCTCCAGGGAAAACGTGCGGCGGTCGAGAAACTCCTCGATTTCCTGCGGGTGGGCCCTCCCGGAGCGATCGTGACCGGCGTCGCCGTCTCATGGAGGCCGCCCGGGGAGATCTACCATGACTTCGACATCCGGTACTGACGGCAAGGTCGCATCGTACTGGCACCGGGACGGAGACGCGGTCCGGTGCGCGCTGTGCCCCCACCGGTGCCGGATCCCGCCCGGGAAAGCGGGGATCTGCGGCGTCCGGGAAAACCGGGGCGGGACGCTGTACGCGGCAACATACGGGAAAATCGCCGCCCTGGCGGTGGACCCGATCGAGAAGAAGCCCCTCTTCCACTTCCATCCCGGGGCGAACATCCTGTCCATCGGGTCGGTGGGGTGCAATTTCCGCTGCGATTTCTGCCAGAACTGGCACCTGGTCGAGCGGAAGGCGGCCCTGGAGGACGCGCGGATCGATGAACTGGTCGAGACCGCCGTCCAACGCGGATCGATCGGGATCGCCTACACCTACAACGAGCCCCTCATCCAGTTCGAATTCGTCCTCGAATGTTCCAAGGCGTTCCGGAAAGCGGGGATGAAGAACGTGCTGGTGACCAACGGGTTCGTCACCCCCGAACCGCTGGAGGAGCTGCTCCCCTTCGTGGACGCGATGAACATCGACCTCAAATCGATGGATCCGGCCTTTTACCGGGAGGTGTGCGGGGGGGACCTCACGGCGGTGCTGGACACGATCCGGACCGCCGCGAAGCGAACCCACATCGAGCTCACCACCCTACTGTACACCGGGCACAACGACGGGGCCGGGCAGGTGCGCGAGGTGATCGACTTCGTGGCCGCGACGGACCCGGAGATCCCGCTCCACTTTTCCCGCTACTTCCCGCAGCGCCGCGCCACGGCGCCCCCGACCCCGCCCGGCCGGCTCGAAGCGGCATGGCGCACCGCGAAGGAGCGGCTTCCCTACGCCTACGTGGGGAACCTCCGCCTTCCGGGAGCGGAAGACACGGCGTGCCCGGGCTGCCGCGCCACGGTGGTCCGGAGGGCAGGGTACGCAACGGACGCGAGCGGCCTGTCCGGGGACCGGTGCGTCTCCTGCGGCGCGCGTTTGCGTTTCGTGGTATAAGCTCTCCGATGGAACCTGACCGCAAGAACGGCCGCTGGAAATTCCGTCGCGGGGCAAGTGCGGCCGGTGCGGTCGCCGTCCTCTTCATCGCCCTCTGCCTGTTCATCGCCACTCCCTCCTTCGCCTTGACGGACAACGACGCCGGGCCGACCTTCGAGGACCGCGCGGCGGCGGAAAAGTTGAGCCGTTCCCGGTACCGGGATCTCGAAGTGGCCTCCCTGATCGTCATCCTCATCGCCGGAGGGGGCGCGGCCATCTGGGCGGTGCGCCGGAGGAAACCGTAGTGGTCACGAACGCCTCCATCAAGCGCATCCTGGTGGTGGACGACGAACCGTCGATCCTCGGCATGCTCTCCACGGTCCTCGGCGAGAACGGGTGGGAAGTCACAGGCGCCGGTTCCGGGGCGGACGGCATCGAGAAGCTGGAGGGGGGGCGGTTCGACGTCATCCTGACCGACCTCATGATGCCGGGAGAGAGCGGGATCGACCTGCTGCGGGCCTCCAAGGAGATCCACCCCGACGTGGAGGTCATCCTGATGACGGGGTACGCCACGTCGGACACCGCCATCGAGGCGATGCGCAACGGCGCGTTCCACTACCTCGTGAAGCCCCTGAAGCTCGAGGAGGTGCTGAACCTCGTGGACAAGGCGTTCCTCCAGCGGCACCTGCTCCGGGAAAACCAGTTCCTTAAGGCGGAGGTCCGCGCGGGGTTCCAGATCCAGTCCGTCGTCGGGGACAGCGGGGCGATCGAACGGGTCGTCGCATCCCTCCAGGGGATCGCGGGCGCCGGGGATCCCGTGCTCCTGGTCGGGGAGCGCGGCACCGGCCGGAGCTTCTTCGCGCGGTTCGTCCATTTCTGCAGTCCCCGCTCGGCGGGACTGTTCGTTCCCGTCTACTGCTCCGGCATGCCGGACGAAAAGCTCGCGGCGGACCTGTTCGGGCACGCCCCGCCCGCCGGCGACCGCTCCGCGGCGTACCGTTCCGGG